>JAAYXQ010000204.1 GCA_012515825.1 Fibrobacter sp. | reverse complement strand
TCTTTTAAGAAACACGAATAAACATCGTATTTTGCCTTGGGTCTCTGCATCCTTCATTGTGATTGCTGCGATTCCTTTTTTCTTTGCCGTGCAAGATTCCCTTTATGGGGTACTCGCCATGGATCCAATTCGACGCCTCTTGGGATGGACCATTTTGTTCTGTTCCTTCTTAGGAATAGGAGGTGTACAATGGACTCTTGCTCGTGAAAAGTATCGTGGTGGAGAAGCTTATGGCTTATTAATGCTTGCTGCATCAGGTGCTCTTTGCATGACGCAAGCTATAGATTTTTTAGCTCTCTTTATTGGGATGGAATTAGCTGCTTTCCCTATCTATGCTCTTGTTGGATTACGTCGTAAAGATCGTGGTGGAAATGAAGCCGTCTTTAAGTATTTCATTTCTGGTGCTGTGTTTAGCGTGATCTTCTTGTATGGCGTCTCTTTAATTTATGGTGCTACTGGTAGCACTCATTTTGGAAACGCTGTTTTAGAAGGGCGTAATTGGCTTTATGTTGCAGGCTTGTTCTTAGTTTTATTTGGCCTCCTCTTTAAGGCGGGCGCCGCTCCTGTTCATTTCTGGGTTGCTGACGTATACACTGGAGCGCCTGTTTCCATTACTGCATTTATGGCTGCCGTTGTTAAGGTTGGTGCTTTAGCTGCGATTGGATCTGTTTGGCTTTTTGCAGTTGCTGCTCCTTCTTCTGTAGAGGTTTGGAATTTAGCTCAAACAATACAAGCAGAAACCTTTATTTCTAAACCTTTAGAATTATTTGTGCTTGCTGTTGCTTTCTTGTCTATTATTATCGGTGCATTTTCTGGCTTGGCTCAAAAATCCATTCGTCGTATTCTTGCATTCTCCGCTGTGATGAATGCTGGTTTTATTGCTCTTGGTTTATTACTCCCTAATTTTGCTTCTGGTTCTGTTCAATTAGGCCCAATGTATTTCTTCTTGATTACATACGCTATCGCTTCTGCTGGAGCATTGACTGGAATTGCTTATTTCTCAGGCAATCAAGATGAATGGGAAACTCTGGATAATATTCGCGGTTTAGGTCGTGAAAATCCTTTGGTTGGGTTTGGAGTCATCGTATGCTTAGCATCTCTTGCTGGCTTACCTCCTGTCGCTGGTTTCCTTGCTAAATTCACGATCTTTGCAGGACTTTTTGGTGCTAAATTCTATGTGTTTGCGATTATAGGCTTTTTACTTTCCATTGTGGCTGCGGTTTATTACTTACGCATTGCTTATGTATTATTCGCCGCTGTTCCAACTGAAAAAGAAGTTCTTTCTCATTGCTCATTGCCTTTATCTCGTTCATTTTTACTAAAGGTCGGAGTCACTCTTGCTGCAATAGCTGTGCTTATCATGGGTGTGTTTCCTGCCATTGGATTAATAGTTTAGAATATGGAACAAGTTTTTCGATCTGGAATAGGATTTGATGTACATCGATTAGTCGATGGTCGTGCCTGTATTATTGGGGGAGTTACTATCCCTTATGAAAAAGGCTTGCTCGGTCATAGCGATGCTGATGTCTTATTACATGCTATTTCAGATGCTCTTTTAGGAGCGGCTGGTCTAGGAGACATTGGAACCTATTTCCCTGATACAGATGAATCTTTCAAAGGTGCAGATAGCCTTGTTTTATTAGCTCGTGTTGGAGAGGAAGTTATCAAAGCGGGTTATCGGATTATCAATATCGATAGCGTCGTAATTTGTGAACGTCCTAAAATCAATCCGTACAGAGAAGAAATGAAAATAAAGATAGCTCAGGCTCTAAAAATTAAAGTGTCTCAAGTTGGAGTGAAAGCTAGTACTTCAGAAAAATTAGGGTTTACTGGTCGAATGGAAGGCATCGCTTCTCAAGCGGTTGCTTCTGTTTATGGCTCTTTGAACGATCAATAATTCTTATATTTAATTCTTTGTTTTTTTTAAAATTAGGCCTATTTTGGGCCTTTTTTATTATGTAATACCACCTTTTGTTGTTTCAACTTACAACGTCTTGTTTTATTGAAAGATAATACAACATCATTTTTTGTTTACTTTAGAATCTGGGTGTGTAAAATAACAGAGGACTTCCTTAAAATGTTTTTGGTGAGAGACCAAGAACTATTTATTTAAGGATGGCCTTATAAACAGATAAGGAGTCATGATGGGTGACTGTGTTGTGTTGTGTAATAAAATAAAACTATTAGTTTTATTTGCCTTTATGGCATTAAGCTATGCTCAAATTCCATTAAATTATAGTGTCGAAAATCGAGGGCAAGATTTAAGCGTTACGGCGGGAGCCTTAAAGCAAAATAATTATTTGCCTAATCCATTTGAATTTACAGATGGAAGCTATGTCACTACTTTTGATGATTGGAGTAAACGAAGAAATGAAATTAAGGCTGATATTGAAAAATATGAAATAGGGGCTAAACCTAAGCCTCCTACAAATCTAAAAGCAACTTATTCTGGTGGTACATTGACTGTTACCGTTACAGAAAATGGAAAAACAGTTACGT
>JAAYXQ010000203.1 GCA_012515825.1 Fibrobacter sp. | reverse complement strand
TTTGATTCTCTTCAATTGCCTCTAGAATGAATCCTCCAAAAGAAGGTCCTATTTTTAAGGCAAAATCAATAGATTTTTCAATATCCGCTCTAGGGTCACCAAATTCATCTAAATGATTAAAAAGAAAATCTATTAATTCTTGTTTTTCAGAAGAAGAAGGAAGATTTAATTCACTAAACTCTTTTATTTTTAACATCATAACAACTTTGTTGAATAAATGATTTTATGAACGACATAAAATACACGCCTTTTCTTTTTATATATTAAAATAAAATTATTTGGTCAACTCTTTTTGAAGGAATAACCTGCTAAATATTTGCACAAAGCCTTAAAAAGCCATTCCAGACCAAAGTGTAAAATGCACAATAATAAAAGAAATGTGGCCTTTTTTCTATAACATCAAAAAAAAGACCTCTTCTTTGGGGTCTTTTTTTATTGTCTAAATTAACACTAATTATTGATTGATTCGGCGATACCCACGTTTCATTGTAAAATGAGTACGTTTGTAAGGTTCATCTACAAAGTTTTGAGTACCACCAAAATTCACGCAATGTTTATTAGGCTGTTCAATCAATGCCACTTGGTAAATATATGGCCCTGTGGCAACCTTACGACCTGATTGAGATACAGGATACATTTTAACGTTAATGACAGCATAACCAGATGCAACCGCAGGATACATCGTCGAAGTCAAGTTATCCGTACATTGAGTTTGACCTGCAGGAGAAGGTGGAGTATTCAAAATAGCGTTCATAGCCTCTTTAGTAATGGTTTCATTATACTGGCTCACAAAGTGACCCAAATGGTCAAACACACGGACATTAATACGGAATGGTTGCCCAGTTAAGAAGGAAAGACTAGTACAACTTTCAGTCCCATTACCATCTACATAGCAACGCGTCTCTGCTGGACTATCTTTAGAGCTCGCCGCTGTGTTATAAGACTGTACAAAAGCAAATCGACCTGTCACAGGATCAAGACCTCCATTGACCAAAGAACCTGCAGTTCCGCCATTACCACTTGGAGCACTCGTATATTCAGGATGATCTTCTATCCACTTAGTAATAACTGGATTTTGAGCGTACTCTAGAGGAAGAGCCGATACAATAATTTCTCCTGTGGCATTGAGTGGTAATTGATCATCAACTAAAGGTATCTCGTTAAGTAATTTATCATTATCAAATTTAGGACGATCAATAGTGGAATCTGTAGGCATAATTTCTGTTTCAACAGACATGATTAATTTTCCAAAACCCCAATAATAACTACCTACCGTTTTACCTGTAGTAGATATAATAGTGAGATCTGGGTTTGTGTAACTAAAACGATTTCTTGCTTCCGATGTGGCTTCTGTAGAGAAGTTAAACGATAATAAATCTCCATTTTGAGGATTTATCTTTGTCGCACAAGACAATTCATCACACAAAGATCCTTTGAGTTCATAGATATAACCACCAGCTGCTGCTTTATAATCAACATATCTGAACGATTCCACTTGGAACGCGAGTGTATCTGGAATGAGCTTAGGTAATCCTGAGGCGTCTAAACCCTTTCGTGTGACAATAATAGGGAAATACGAGGGATAAAGACTACTATTTGCAATCAAACCAACAGAACCTTCATGTAGTTGAGTATTCACAACAAGGTTCGTTACAAAAGCATTACCCTCTGGCGTAAATTCAGCACTTAAAATCAATGGTTGACCAAACATGGTAGGAGCTATTTCAGAAAGAGAAGATTTGATTCTCATATTAGAACCATCTGTTTGACGGTCGGCATAGAAAAAGTGAAGATGATGCCATGAGTTATCAGCCCAACAACCATTCACCGCACTTTCTGACGCTAAAGGTTGGCCTGGTTGACAACCATGCGCATTGGCCGCTAATAGAGCAATATCTACCTTACCAGGTGCCGCTAAGTGAGTACCACCAAGATCCACAGCAAGCACTCCATCCACAAAAATCCACATATCATCATCACCTGCAAATTCAAATACTTCAGCACTCCCTTGTTTATATTTGAATTTACCATAGCCCATCATGGTAAAGTTATAATTGCGTAATTTAGATGTACCAGGGAAACCATCTTTTCCAATTGTAGTTGAATTAGCTGCAGCAAGAGCAGCGAATGGTGCACGAGGGCCTCCATTCGCTTGCCATGCTTCACAAAGTGTGGCAGTAGATCGACCATTCATATCCGCTTGAGTTGAAGCCCATTGATATACATATGGTGGGCAAAAGATGGAAAGACTTTGTGGGCCAAACTGCATAGAACCAGGGGCATTACCCAGCCAAACACCTGTTACAGGGTCAATAAGATCTAGAGGGAAATAACCACCATTATTCCAATTATAATCCACTTGATAATAATCACTATTAGCACCTAATTTTGGTAATATCAAAGTTGTTCTTGTTTCTAGGTTTACATCTGGATTCGACAAATACCATTGATCAAAATGGTCATTATCACACGCTAAATTTAGTTTTTGAGGTCTAGCTGCATAATGATTGAATTCCCCATTTTCAAAAGGAATAAGAAGATTTTGCTGTACCATTCCTGGAGTAATATAAACAGTTTGAGCCCAATTTCTTCTTGTGCAAACAGACCCAGCATTACAATCAGCGCCATCTTTTGCAGCACCAGGGCAAAGTTCGTGAAGATAACCACGCAATATCCCTAAGCCATTTGGATTAAAAGAAGCATCTATCCTACAACCAGAAAATTCACCATACTGTACAGGATCACCTGCAGCAGCATTAAAGCTTAAATAACCAGGTAAATAAAGATTAGGAGAGGTAGGCAATGGATAACCATTTGTACCCATAGGGATACCAGCGACAGGCGTTTTTTCATTAGCACACTTTTGATTATCTGGTCTTAGCGATTTAGTCATCCAATCTTGATCGCTAATATACCCTTGAACACCAAAAGCAACGCCTTTTGCTTTAATATTTTCTTGTTCTTCTGTGAAGTTTTCAAAGTCAGGATGAGTAACCTCAAAATCTCGAATAATCACATCTAATTCAGCAGGGAGGTCTTGGGCATTTATAAAAGCAAAACCTAGTAAAAAACACGATAAAAAGCTTATCCATTTAGTTTGAGTCATAATACCATCCATCTCCTTAAAAGAGCCCATATAATATACACTGTAAATATAAACCATTTAATGCATTATGTAACCTTAAGAAAACGCTTTTTTTGATAAAAAAGTGTTTTGTATTTTTCTCGTGACCCAAAACATCAAAAACTCACCTGACCTTATAACGCAATTCATTAAAAATTACTACTCTTAAGGCCTAAAATATTTTCTTTTGAGGCTAAAATGACGAAATACAACCACATTCAAATCCCTTCCGAAGGTTCCCCTATCACATTAAAAAACGGCATTTTAAGCGTTCCAGATCGTCCCATTATTCCTTTCATAGAAGGTGATGGTATTGGTCCAGATATTTGGAAAGCCGCAGTTAAAGTGCTTGATGCCGCTGTAGAAAAGGCCTATCAAGGCAAAAAAAAGATTGCTTGGATGGAAGTCTTTGCTGGAGAAAAGGCGAATACTGTTTATGGCGAAAACACTTGGCTTCCTAA
>JAAYXQ010000202.1 GCA_012515825.1 Fibrobacter sp. | reverse complement strand
GACCTTTCTTTTGCCGAAGGAGCGTTTCGTTATTATGATTACGATGACACTCAGGATTATGCGGCTGGCATGATGGATCATGATGTTCGAGGAGTTCAGTTTGATTTTGAAAGTTTTACAGCAGGCCTTGGCCTTGGCGTAGAAGATTCTAAAACATATATGCTTCATCTCGCCTATTCCTTGAATTTTATGGGACAAACCATTCGACCTTATTTCAATTTTCTAAGCCACCGTACGGGCATGACTTTTAATGAAATTAGAACTGGTTTAGTGAATGAATTTGTGTATGGAGAAACGTTTAATGCACAACTTGTCTATAGCGTTTATAAGAACGGTCTTAAGAAAGGGACGGAAGAATGGAGCCATGCCATTACTTTTGAACCAGGGTTCCAATTAGGTGATTTTTCAGTTAAATTATCAGGTTACTATGCCTTGGTTTATGACCAAGAGGAATCGACAGCAATAGATGCTCCAGAATATGCTTTTGTTTATGTAGAACCAGGTGTGACTATTAATCCCAAATGGACCGTAGGTTTTCCCCTTGAGTTACATACAATGACTTTGGATAAAGACGCGAGCTTAGAACAATTTTTAGGAGGACCAAAAGTGTATTTTACTCCTATTGAGCCGCTAGCAATGGAAGCATTTGTTCGATTAGGTGTACCTCTCGGGGAGGATTATACCTCTGAAAATGATAGCCCTTATGTTGTCTTAGGCCTTGACATTGCATTTACATTCTAAGAAAAGAAAAAAGGGCAAAGCCACAGGCTGTTAAAACTAAAGAGCCGACAACATGAAGCCCTATCACTATTAATGCTGAACTATAACAACCTTGTTGGATCAACAAGGTTGTTTCTGCTGAAAAAGAGGAAAAAGTAGTTAGTCCGCCCAAAAATCCTGTAATGACAAAGATTCTCCATTCTGGAGCAATATCTGGATTTTTAGCGAAAAACGAAAATGCAATGCCAATTAAAAACCCGCCTAAAAGATTTGCACAAAGAGTCCCGAGATGGAGATTTGAAAAAATGGGATTAAGCCATTTTTCAAAGGAATAACGAAGAATGGCTCCAAAAGAGGCTCCAAAAGAGAGGGCGGCAATAGTTTTTAATATGACCATAGAAACAAAAATAAAAAAATGCTATTTTCTTTTCAGATGAAAAAATAAAAAAGGGACGATATGATACTCGCATTAGCAGCAATAGTTTTGGGATTAGTCTTGTTAGTATGGAGTGCAGATAAATTTGTGGAATCCTCCGTCTCTGTAGCGAATTATTTTGGGATTTCTCAATTAGTCATAGGAATGGTTATTGTTGGATTTGGTACTTCAGCTCCAGAGTTATTTGTATCAGCAATTTCTTCTATGCAAGGTTCTTCAGGGATTGCATTAGGTAATGTCATTGGATCAAGTATTGCAAATATCGGTTTAATTTTAGGTACCTCAGCAATTTTTGCACCAATTGCATTTAAATCGTCGATCTTAAAAAAAGAGCTCCCTTTTTTATTAGCAATTTCCGTTTTGTCTTTTCTTCTATTGAGGGACTTAACTTTTTCAAGAATAGATGCCCTTATTTTTCTACTTATATTCGCGTTATTTATGGGTTGGACTTTCTTTGAAACTAAAAAGCATCAAAGAGATGTTTTAGCAAAGCAGGTAAAAGAGGAATATCCGAGTAACAAAAAGAAAATCAATCTAAAAAAAGAAATACTTATTCTGTTGTTTGGTTTAGTGGTTTTAATTTTAAGTTCTAGAATTCTAGTATGGGGAGCTGTTACTATTGCTGAATTTTTTGGTGTAAGTGATTTAATCATTGGGTTAACCATTGTGGCTATAGGAACGTCACTTCCAGAATTAGCTTCTTCTATCGTCGCTGTTCGTAAAAAGCAAGATGATTTAGCTGTTGGTAATATTATAGGTTCTAATATTTTTAATCTTCTGATGGTTACGGGTATTGCTGGAATGATCTCTCCATTGACTACAGAACAAGGTCTTTTTTCAAGAGATTTACCAGTGATGTTTGCTTTTACTTTATCTTTATTTGTTTTTGGCTATGGGTTTAAAAAACGTCCTGGTCGTATTAATCGTCTAGAAGGCACTATTTTACTCCTTGGATTTATTGCCTATACGATCTATTTGGTTATGGGATCCACTTCTGTATAAAGAACCATTAAGCTAATTTTTTTGATTCGATTGCTTTAAAAAGCCTTTTAGTTGTATTTAACGACTTAAAGGCTATTTTTTTTATAAAATGGCTCCTCTTTAATTTATGACTACTTTATAAAAATGAAAAAAATCGTAAATTTGGTTTATGTCAGAAAATCTTAAAACTTCCGCTCAGATTAGAGAATCCTTTATTCGTTTTTTTGAATCGAAAGGCCATACTTTTGTTCGTAGTGCACCTGTAGTTCCTCAAGACGATCCTACTTTAATGTTTACTAATGCTGGTATGAACCAGTTTAAGGCTATTTTCCTGGGAGATAATCCTAAGGGATTGAAGCGTGCAGCCAATAGCCAAAAATGTATTCGTGTTTCTGGTAAACACAATGATTTAGACGAAGTTGGCCGCGATACTTATCACCATACATTTTTTGAAATGCTTGGTAATTGGTCTTTTGGTGACTATTACAAAGAAGAAGCTATTACTTGGGCATGGGAACTTTTAACGAAAGTTTGGAATCTAGATCAGAACAGACTTTTCGTAACCGTATTTAAGGATGACGAAGAAGCAGAAGAAATTTGGGCAAGAGTCTCTGGGCTTCCAAAAAGCCGTATTATGCGCTTTGATGAGAAAAGTAATTTCTGGGAAATGGGTGATACTGGCCCTTGTGGTCCATGCAGTGAAATCCATTATGACCGTGGAGATCTTTCGACACAAGAAGCTACGTTTGCAGATCCTATCCTTGGTGTGAATGGCGCTAATGATCGTTATATCGAAATTTGGAATAACGTTTTTATGCAGTACGAACGCATCTCTACAGGAGAGCTTGTTCCTCTTAAGGCAAAAAACGTAGACACAGGAATGGGCTTTGAACGCGTATGTGCGATTTTACAAGGCGTGAGAAGTAATTACGATACCGATGTATTCTCTCCTATTATCAAAAAAATTGCAGAGTGGAGTGGTGTTCCTTATGATCAAGGGCCAGATGGTACGCCTCATCGAGTGATCGCAGACCATTTACGCTCTGTTTCTTTTGCAATAGCTGATGGCGCTTTACCTAGCAATGAAGGCCGAGGCTATGTCCTTCGCCGTATTTTACGTCGTGCCAGTCGTTTTGCTCGCCTTTTAGGTCAAAAAGAACCATTTATTTGTAGACTGGTTTCAGTTCTTGCTGATACCATGGGGCATGCTTTCCCTGAAATTAAAGAACGTTGCGACTTTGTGACAGAAGTGATTCGCGCAGAAGAAGATCGCTTTATTCGTACACTAGATGCGGGTCTTGATCGTTTCGATAAAATGATTGCTGAAATGGGAGATTCAAAAACGATTTCTGGTGACAAGGTTTTCATTTTGTATGATACTTATGGATTCCCTCCAGACCTAACAAGAATCTTGGCTGAAGAGAAAGGTTTATCTATTGATGAACCTGGTTTTGAAAAGTCAATGGACGAACAAAAGAGCCGTGCTCGTGCTGCCCGAAAAGAAAGTGTAAATACCATGGCGTCAGAGGGATGGGTTTCTTTCTCTGATGTTTCGACTCATTTTGTGGGCTATGATTTAGCTTGCTGTGAAACTAAAATTGCTCGTTATCGTGAAGATAAAGGCGTTCTTTCTATTGTCCTAGAAACGACTCCATTTTATGCTGAAATGGGGGGCCAAATAGGGGATCAAGGTTCCCTCATTTCTAAAGATTTAGAAATACATATTTTTGATACCATAAAAGTAAATGATACTGTAATTCATAGAGGTAAACTCACTAAAGGAACCCTTTCTGAAAATGCGATGAATGGGGTGTTTACTGCTAAGGTGAATGATGAACTTCGTATCCATTTACGCCGTAACCATTCTGCAACACATCTTTTACAGGCTTCTTTAAGGCAAGTCTTAGGTGATCATATCGTACAGCAAGGAAGCCGTGTGGCTCCTGATAGCTTGCGCTTTGACTTTAGTCATTTTAGTGCTTTAACTCCAGAGCAAATCATTCAAGTTGAGAATATCGTGAATGAAAAAATTATGGAGTGCTTACCTGTTTCCACTCATGTGATGAAACTTGAAGACGCTCAAGCTTCTGGTGCTACCGCCCTGTTTGGTGAGAAGTATGAAGAAGATGTTCGAGTAGTCAGTGTTGCTCATTTTTCAAAAGAATTATGCGGTGGATTACATGTTTCTAATTCGGGCCAAATTGGTTCTTTTAAAATTCTCTCTGAATCCAGTGTGAGTGCTGGCGTACGTCGTATTGAGGCTGTTACAGGAATGAAGGCTCTCGAACTCACGCGTGAGGATAGTTCTATATTAACTTCTCTTCGCGATAAGTTACGCTGTAAAAATGAGATGATTTTAGATCGTGTAGAAGCGGTTTTTGAAAACGCAAAAGAACTTGAAAGAGATTTACATGCCGTTAAGCTTGAATTATCAATGGCTGCTGCTCAAGAAGTATTAAAAAATCCTGAAATGATTGAAGGCGTATCTTTATACATTCAGGAACTTCTTTTAACAGAAGATAAGTTTAAGAACTTGCTCGATGGAGTACAAGCTAAGCTTGATTTAGATTCTGTTGCGGTGTTGTTTAATAAAGCAGGAGAAAGCGGTAGTATTGCGGTTATCGTTGGGAAAAATGCTCAACAGAAGGGCTTAAAAGCAGGGGACATAGTAAAGTCTTTGGCTGACCTTGCTGGAGGTAAGGGTGGTGGTCGTCCTGATCGAGCTCAAGCGGGTACTCGCGAACTTCAGAAAATGAGTGCTGCTGTTGTCGCTGTAAAAGATCTAGTCAAGGGGAAGCTCATAAAATGAAGATCGGAAAAATAGAAACCTTACTAAATGCTGAAATAGAACGCCGTGGTGCTCTATTTGCTGTTCTTTTAGATCCTGACACTTCAGATAACTCTGCTCTGATGAAGGCGGGCACTCTTGCTGCAGAAAATGGTGCTGACCTTCTTTTGGTCGGCGGCTCTTTTATGGGCAATTTCAACCTTTCTGAACAAGTGCTTTCTCTCAAAAAAGCGGTGAATATCCCCGTGGTTCTTTTTCCAGGTGGAGCAAGTCAGGTGGTTCCTGGTTTCGATGCGATGCTTTTTATGACTTTGGTTAGTGGGCGTAACCCTAATTATCTTATTGACGAACAAGTTCGTGGTGGCGTTCTTGTACGATCTCTTCAAATGGAAGCGATCCCTACAGCTTATCAATTGATTAATAGCGGTAAAAGTACTGCTGTAGAATACATTAGTGCGACATTCCCTGTGCCAGCGGATAAACCCAAACTTTCTATGGTTCATTCTATTGCTGCAGAACTGATGGGAATGCGTTATGTTTATCTTGAAGCGGGTAGTGGTGCCGAGCATCCAGTGCCCCTAGAACACATTCTTTATACTAGAAAGTCCACTGAACTAAAAATTATTGTTGGTGGAGGCATTAGAACGCCTAAAGCAGCGGCAGAACGTGTGACTGCTGGGGCTCAAATAATAGTCACTGGCACTATTTGGGAATCAGAAAAAGACCCTTCTCTTCTTCGAGAATTCGCTTCTGCAATACATATACGTAATTAAACAGCGATTTAATTGCTTTTATCATTTTTTATTTCTTTAGAAAAGAGTATTTTTCAAAAGTATTGTTTACCATTTTGAGGAATTTACTCTTATGAGCAAAATAGTTGTATTGACTTATGTCCTTCGTATTTTAGGAACCATTTTCGTTTTGCTTTATTTCTTTGGTGAGGGATTATTTTACAATTTATTCCCGGGTCTAGAGGGCATGTCTTTGAATCCTGTTTTTTATTCAGGCATTGCTTTTTATATTGTGGGTGCAAGCATTTATTACCTAGTGAATAAAAAAGAGCTTCAAAATCATAAGAAAGAAAAAGAGGATGAGGATGATTCAAATTGAAGGGTTGAATAAAACTTATCATACTGGTTTTTTGATGAGGCCTAAAAAGGCGTTATTCGATATTCATTTGAATGTGCCAAAAGGAATCATCTATGGTTTTATTGGGCCTAATGGAGCAGGCAAATCGACGACGATAAAAGTCTTAACAGGGCTCTTAAATTATGATTCTGGAAAAGTCCAAGTAGCAGGTTATTCTCCTCGAGTTGTAAAAAGCAGAACTCACTTAGGGTATTGTCCAGAACAACCTTATTTTTATGATTATTTAACTGGTCGAGAACTGATGTCTTTTTATGGGCGTCTTGCAGGCCTACAGGGAGTAGAACTTCAGAAACGTATCGAATGGGCTCTAAATCTTGTACATGCAAATAAAGATTGGATTGACAGACGTTTACGTACTTATTCGAAAGGCATGATGCAGAGAGTGGGTTTAGCACAATCGATTTTATCTAAGCCAGAGTTACTGATTCTTGATGAACCGATGAGTGGTCTTGATCCCATGGGGAGGCGAGATGTACGAGAAGCGATTCTCTCATTAAATCAAGAAGGCGTGACTATTTTTTATTCCAGTCATTTACTTTCTGATGTAGAATCTATTAGTGATCGAGTCGCGATGATCGTTGACGGGAAAATTGTGCGAGAGGGTTCTATTCAAGAGGTAACATCGTCTTGTTCTGTTCAGTATCATGTAAGAACAGGAGAAATTACTTCTAATATTGATTTACCTAAAGGAGTCAAAGCCTCTACGCAATCTGGAGAATGGACTTGTGAAGATGCTGTGGCTAGAGATCTCTTTATTCAGTTTTGCTTAAATAATGGAATTTCTATAGAACGAATAGATCATCATAGACCAAGTCTAGAAGACATCTTAACGGAGGAGATAGCTCGTGCAGAGTCTTAGTCATATAGGCATTATTGCATTAAATACTTTTAGAGAATCCATTCGCGATAAGATCCTTTATAATATTGTTTTTTTAGCGATTGGCCTTGCTCTTTTTAGCATTCTTCTTGGAGAATGGTCTGTTTTTGATCGAGCTCATGTGATCAAATCTACTACACTTACAATCATGTCTCTTTCGGGGCTTTTGATTTCTGTATTTGTGGGGATTAGTCTTGTTCAAAAAGAGATTCAACGCAAAACAGTTTTGACTTTACTTTCAAAGCCCATTAGTCGAGTTTCTTTTATTGTAGGAAAGTATTTAGGCTTATTAGGTGTTGTTGCTAGTCATTTGTTTTTACTCACGATTGTCTACTACCTCATTCTTTTTTTAACGCATTCTTCTCCTTCATTATCCTTACTAAGTGCTATTTATCTCGTGTTTTGTGAAATGGCCGTTGTCGTTGCAGTGGCATTACTTTTCTCTAGCTTTAGTACTCCTGTTTTAAGTGCCCTATTTACATTAGGCGTTTATTTTGCAGGGCATTTATCCAATCAGTTGCTCGAACAAGTACAGTTTGTCAAAAGAATGGGTGAAGTGGAAGGCTTTAGTAGTATACTCATGGAAAAAATGGCTATTGTTATTCATGCCGTTTTTCCTGGATTGTATCGCTATAATATTAGTTCTTATGTAGTGCATCAAATTGCTTTGCCTGAATGGTATTTGTTTTGGCAGTCTCTTTATGCCATAGGGTATATTGGTGTTTTTTTGGCAGTGGCTTCTTGGTGGTTTAATCGGAGGGATTTCTTATGAGAAATCAATACATGGCAAAAGTTTTGTTTTCAAATAACTTAGTCACCAATGAACAAGTTCAAGAATATTGGGGTAAGATCACTAGGGATAAAGACATTGGACAAGTTCTTTGTGAAGCTGGTTTGTTAGACAAAAATATGTATGAAAAGGTTTTGGCTTATGTCCAATCTCTAGAGGCAAAATTGTCTTCAGAGTCGAAGCCTACGCCTCCATCTACTGCTCAATCAACGCCTTCCGCAGCACCATCTGAACCCAAAAAGGTGCCTCCACAGGTAAAACCACAAAAAGAAATTCGTCCTCCCACGAATTCAAAAAAATTAGACTTGCCCGAAGAACCTTCTTTTAAAATAGAAGGAAACAGCTTATACGGAGATGCTTCTACGACTCCTATTCAAGTAGAAGTAATTTCTGGTCTTGAATCTACAAGCATCACAAATATTCAGTTAAAAGCAGAAGAAGATCAAATAGAAATAGAAGGCATAACCGCTCTGCCTGATCAGTTTGCTATTGAAACAGGTGAAGGCGAAATTGCTGTTCCAGATGCCATTGATCCTTCAATGTCTTTAACTCAGATTCTTTCTTATGCCCGAAAATTCAACTCGACAGATATTTATCTTTATGACAATCGACCAATAGTGATTCGTCAATCTGGTTCTTTACATTATGCTTGTGAAACAGTCATTGAATCTAATCAACTAATACAATGGCTTGCAGAAGCTTCTCGTGGATTTGTCGATGGGAAAGAACCTGCTGTGGGTAAAAACTTCAGTAAGACTTTTGCCTTAACTGGTGCAGGGAGAGCACGTCTTTCAGTGACTTGGGTAGATGTAGTACCGTTTCTTGCGATTCGAATCATTCCATTAGAAAGCGTCGCTTTTGATGACTTGTACTTGCCTGCATTTTGCAAAGATTTTTTAGAACTAGAAAGTGGACTTATTTTAATTGCTGGTCCTTCTTCTAGTGGACGCTCCACTACCATGAGCACTTTTGCAGAAACGATAGCCAAAAATAATTGGGTGTATATTCAAACTATTGAAAAGCCAATTGAACGATTACTAAGTAATCCCAATGGAATTATTGCTCAAAAAGAAGTTGGATTACACACTTCTTCTGGTTTGCAAGGTATCCGTTCTGCGATTAATGATGGTGCCGATATTATTCTATTTGATCATCTGGAAAAGATGGACGAATTAGGTCTTTTATTACAGGCCGCCAATGCGGGGACGCTTGTTTTTGCTGTCGCTTCAGGTAATAATATTTTAGCCTTATTAACACGTTTTTTAGATTCAGTTTCTGATATTCAACGTCCTGTTTTAGCTCAATCGCTTGCGGATCAATTAAAGGGCGTGATCGTGCAGCATTTAGTGCCTGTGGTAGATAAACAGGGAGAAGTGCTTGCTGTAGAAGCAATGAAAACATCTCCTAGCATTGCCAATATGATTCGAAAAGGGGAGCTTTCTCAAATCCCTGCCGCCTTGAGTGCGATGAAAGGCTCAGGCCAAACATTAGATGATTCGTTACAAAAGCTTGTAGAATCGGGGTATATTGAAGGTATTGAAGCTTGGAAGAGGGCTTTTGATACTCGTCGTTTTGCATCGTATCGTCCGTCTAAAAAGAATTAAAAGGAAAAGCAGCTATGAGTTCACCTATTGAAGATTGCTTAGAATACGCTTTAAATGCTCGTGCAAGCGAATTGATTATCGTAGAAGGATTATCTCCTGCTGTTCGCTTAAACGATAAAGTCTGTATGATTCAAGATGCTCCAGTGATTCCTTTTGGATCGTTAGATTCTTTTGTGAAGTCATTAGATGGCGAATCTGGAGTCTTGTGTGGCGGCCCGTGGTGCGGCGCAAATTGGCGTGTTCGTTATTCAAGAGAAGCCTTTGGAAAATTGGCAAGCTTTAGACCCATGATGCCTGAATGTCCTCACTTCAGTGAATTAGGTGTTCCTGATGTCATGATGAATCTTTTAGGAGTGAGTTCAGGATTAGTTCTTTTCGCTGGTCCACCTTGCTCTGGAAAAACGACAACAGCTTCCTCTTATGTTGCTGCCATGTGTCAGAATCGCATTTTACGGGGTGTATTTCTTGACTCGGTAGAAGAGTTTAATATCCCAACGGGAGATAGTCTTGTCATCAAATCCAAAAGCAAAGATATTACAAAAGAATTAAAACAAGGTCTTTTAGCAGGGACAGATCTATTTTGGCTTGGAGATATAGATGATGAGCATATCATCCCTGCTTTACGAGCTGCAGAAGCAGGTGCTATTGTTGTAGGGTGCTTTAATGCAGGTAATTCTGTGGGCGCTTTAGACGCTATGGTTTGCTTTGAATCATCTAAGGAAATGAAAATAGCGAAATCACTTTTAGCTTCTAATTTGAAAGCACTTGTTATACAACATTTAATTCCTTCGGTGGATAATTCTCAAATGGTCTCTGCTTGGGAACTTATCTACAATAATCAAAATATTTCAAATCTGATTCGAAATGGTGAGCATTTTAAGCTTCCTCCTATTGTAGCCGCAAGCACTACAGAAGGGATGGTTTCTATGGATCATTCTTTACTGGCTTTACTTCAAGCTGGAGTGATTTCTAAAAAAGATGCGTTAAAGTATGCTTTTGATCCTTCGAAAATAGGATGACATGAAAAAGTTTTTTTTAATTCTAATGATAATCTGGCACGGTTCCTTTTTATGGGCATCGCCACTGACTCCAGGAGAGTTAAAAAAAACAGTGCTTTATTTAGGCGGGGGTGACCAATCGCCGTGGTATTTTCTAGGTGTTTTTTATGCCATTGATGCGTATAAAATACCAGTGGATTCTATTGTCGCTTCTTCTTGGGGGGCATGGGTTTCTGCCCTTTGGATGGAGGGCTTTTCTCCAGACGCCATTCAGAAATTATTTTTAGACCCAGAAGTAAAACCATTTGTAGGGCAAGAACAGCTTTCATTAAATCGCTTTTCGAAAAAAGAGCCTCTATTGCCTATTGGGAATGGAAATATTCCCTCTTTACAAATGCGCTTTTTTATTGAAAGTGATACAGCTGGTTTCTTAAAAATGGTCAAACGGCCCTTAAATTCGGATTCTCTTACGATCAAAAATGCCCTATTTCATTTCCGAATACAAGAAAGTTTGTCTCAAAAGATGATCCCGCCTAGGAAGCCTTTTTCAGCATTGTCTTGTGATGGTACATCTGGAAAATCAATGAGTGATATATTTAAAACGCTCCCTTTAGTTGGTCATCATGCATCGGGAGAACTTTGTCATCTCATTCCACTACCTTCAAAAAATGATAGCTCGTTAATTTCTATTGTAGCTGTTCCAGTTCCTTTAAGAAATAAGGATACAATTGCTGAACCTTGGAAAAGAGAATTATGGCATAGAGCCTTGCAAGGCTTGAAAAATAGTCCTTCTCCCATAGTAATCCTTCGCCCTCATCAAATGACACAAAATACTCCAGAAGCATGGATTCAAGCAGGTTTTTCGGCTGTAGAATCGCGCTTAGGAGATCTTTCAAAAGTGTTAGGTCGAAAGCCTTCTTCTATTCGATCTTTAGATTCTTTAGTCCCTTGGTTCCGTTATAATCCATCTTTTGAAAAAGTCCCTTCAGAAATATACTCACACATCAAATCATACTGGAATCCAGCAGATACAGGGATTAAGGGACCAGAGCATTTTGTTTCTGAAATTATGAGCAACCCTTTGTATGATAGCCTTTCTTTTGAATTGCAAGATAATGGAGATTTACTGATAGGGGCAAGTGCACCGACTTTGATCGATTTTAAATTAGGTGGTTTTGGGTCGAATATTTGGGGGCCAAACGCTTATTCTAAAATAGATTTCCGTTTTATAAATCAGTTCGAATACCTTTTTTCTATAGAGGCTTTTTATGGATTACATTCTTACGGTATACGCCCAGAATTAAGGCTCTCACGCTTGTGGCAAGGGCGGGGTGATTTTTTTGTAAACGCAGATTTTTCACATCGAGAAGTTCTAAAAAAATATTTTTCAGAAGAGTATGACTGGAATCGAATATTTAGTGAATCAAGAACGGATTTAAATCTTGGATTTTCTTATGAAGTTTTACCACAACACCAATTAGATTTTAATGTTTTATTCGGATCTAGAACTCTAGAAACAAAGTACTCTAAGGAAGAAGGGGATTTTGAGTCGACTCCAATAGAACCAGGAGTCACCTATAAGTATAGTACTCCTGATTACAAATCATGGTTTGGTTATTCAGGCTTTTCTGTAGAAGGCTCTTTATCTATGCGCTCTATACATGCAGGAGTATATGGATTTATTCCTATGCATTATCGCTCAAAAGTTGACCTTCAGTACTATTATTCTCCAACGACTTTTTTAACATTAGGAGCAGGGGCTGCTGGAGCCATAAGCATGTATCATAAAGAAGGGTATGGCTATGTTTACCCAGAATTATTAGAATTTGAACCCTTAGATAATTCTTATAGGCATGCGATGTCTCCTACTCCTTGGAGTACGGAATGGTATTTTGCAGAGATGCTTTCTTATCATTATGGCTTAATCCGATTACAAGCAGGATTGCATAATAATTGGTTAGGGTTATGGATTTTCGGTTCTTACATAAAAGACTTTGAAGAAAATCCAACCGTATTAATCAAAGATCATCGTTTTATTTTAGAACCCACGCTACGATTCGCTTATCGTTCATTTGATGTACGTGCAGGTCTTAGTCGAATGGTGGATTTTGAGCATCTCAAGGAATTCAAGGACTTTAAAAACTACCACTTTTTTGTGAGGTTTGGTGCCTACCAATTTTAGATAGTTTTTTTATTAATGATTCCCTTTAAAATCATTTAACCAAAGTGATTTTTAAGGGAGCCTTAATGATGCAAGCGATTTTGAGCGGCAATTTCTTTGTAGTAATTATGCTTACTTAACGTAGAACTAAAGAAGTGAGTTCCAGAGCCATCGTCTTTTGCAACAAAGTATAATTTATCTGTAACTTCTGGATTTAAGACCGCTTCAATGGCATGGCGTCCAGGATTAGAAATAGGGCCAGGCATTAAACCCTTAAATTTCCTTGTATTATAAGGGCTATCGCTATTGAGTTGGCTCTTATAAATCGGGCCTGTAAGATTTCTAAAAATAAAACGAACTGTGGGGTCTGCTCCTAAAGGCATGCCAAGCTTAAGTCTATTGTGAAAAACTCCTGCAATTAAAGCTCTCTCGGAAGGGTTTCCTGTTTCTTCTTCAACGACGCTCGCTAGTGTGAGTACTTGATGCCACCCGCCGAGTTTCTTCCAAATTTCTGGCCCTTGAGATTGTAGCTCTTTTTGTAGTCTTAAGTTTGCAGCAACCATCGTTTTGATAATTGTTTGCTCATCACTTTGATAAGGAAACATATACGTCTCAGGGAGCAGGTATCCTTCAAGACTAGAAGCTTTTACTCCGAGACTATGGGCAAAATCAGAATCATAAACAAGACTATCCCAGACTTCGACAGCTAGTTCGGGAAATTCTTTCTTCAAGTATTGAGGCATCTCCCAAGAAGCTCGTCCTTCAGGGATTGTCACCTTGCGAACTGCATTTTTTCCACTTTCAAAAATAGCGACCAAATCCCTTATTTTTTGATGTGGTGGAATCTCGAACCAACCTGCTTTTAGAGCACATTTTTTGATGCGACACCATAGTTGAAATGACTCGGGAGATTCCCAAATGCCAGAATTTTGTAAAATTTGTGAAACTTTTGCCGCAGAACTACCTTTTGGGATTTCTAAAATGACCGCTTTTGCGTTGCTAGAAGGGGTCTCAATGTGCTTTTTTACGAAAAAAACGCCAGTTAAACAGGTAGCTAAAAGAACAAAAAAGATAAAAATGAAAAATTTCTTCATAAAGTCAAATTTAAAGAAAAAAAACTTGTCCAAAGTCTAGAATAAAGCATATATTTGGAGAAACTGATGCAAAGGGTTTTCCCTGTTTAGAGGAATGATATGAAAAAAATTTTGTTTTGTGTTCTGGCTTTAATGGTTGCAGTTTCTTTTGCAGCTCCCAAAAAAGTGAAGTCTAAACGCGGTGATGTGGAACTCACAAAAGATAAGAGTGGTGGTGCTGTTGTTTGTACTGCTGGTTTTAACGATGAAATGACTATCGTAAAAGATGGTGGTACCGAAGTTCTCGTCAAAGCATCTTGTGGTCAAGGTTGGGTTCAAAAGAGTCAGGTGGAATATATAGTTGCTGCTGCTGGTGATAAGTCAATGAAGTTAGACGACGTTGACGTTATTGGTTGGCTTGATAACCCTAGTGCTGTGTTCGTGTTAGAACAAGATGCAGCAGACTTTGAAGGCGTAAACATTGATCGTGATTTTAAGGAATACTTACAACACACAATGGACCGCGAACAAGTTGAAATGAAAAACAACGAAAACTAATTTTGATTTTACTAAGAAACACCTGCGACTATTCGTGGGTGTTTTTTTTATGAAATGAATCTGGCTTTCAGACGTTGTTTAATCCTTTTAATGCAAAAATCGATGAGCAAGAGGCACAGGCAAATGAAACGCTGAAATTGGGGGTAGGAACACAAGCACGGTATTTTTGGGCGCAAGATAAATCGGCAGAAAATAATAAAAATTGGATAAGCTAAATACCATTAGGTTTATTTTCAATATACCCAAGCCCATTTTTCATTGTCATGACCGCGATTCTCTTAACAGCGTTGGATTTTTCCTTGCGAATTTTGAAATACCATTTTTTCATCAATAATTTCAATGGCTTTGTCTTGAATTTGTTTGATAAATATACAGTCGTTTTCTAAAGACAAATATTGACGCAAAAGAAAGAGTTGTTAACGAAATAGAATGTTATGGCAAACATATAAACTAAATTATTGTAGCTTAATTTATATTTAATGATGCTTGATCGAAATAACGCATAAGTATATTTTTAATATAGATTTTTAGATTTTTTAGATGTAAAAAAAAATATTACTTCTGTTGAGGGTGATGAAAATATTATATTCATCATATAGAGTTAATTAACTAAAAAAGAGGGGAATATGGCAAAACAAAAAATTGACAGCTTATCTTATTGGAGTGATTTATCCGAAACAAAAACAGCTCTCGGAAGTCAGGTAAATCTAAAACAAGAAATTGTTAAGAATCCAAAAGAAGTTCTCAAGAATCTAAATAAAGACGTTGTTATTGCAACGAATAAAAAAAATGAAGATTTAACAATCGGTGATGTTTTAGCAAAACTTAATGAAAAAAATCGAAGTGCTATTGTATCAGTTTTTGTTGATAGCGCTATTCAGATTGAAAAGGCTCAGAAGAAGTTCATTACAGAACTTACAGCAGTTCTTCCTAAAGATTTAGCAACAAAAGAGGATTTCTTTTTAGTCAAACCACAGATTCCAATCAAACCACAGATTCCAATCAAAACACAGATTCTAGTAAAACCCGATATTCAAGTTAGACCAAAAATTCTAATCAATTCGAAAATTTCAGCTCAAGTAAAGGTTTCACCAAGTATTATGGGTCCTATTGTCAGCTGACACAGATATTATGTGGAATCCAAGTATCGTTGTTATTGCCTTTATCTCTTCTTTTCCTGAATCATAAAGTATTAGGCTCAAAAAAGTGTTACCCGTAACGTCTAAATCTTCGTATGCACGGGACTAGAACCGTTTTTGGACTATTAATTACACTTGACTTCGTTTCGTAGATTTAGAAATTGTTGCTTATCGTTCGGTGATTTTGTAGGCGAAGGCGTTACCGAGGGATACTGAATTTATGCTTCTGGGTAGGAATGTAAAAAAAAATATCTTTGGCTTTCTTTTGTTTTGGGGTTTGTATATTGCATATAAAATGCATAAAAGTAAAGCGGTAATGTAAAGGAATGCTTTCAGAATAGTTCTATTTTTTTTTCGCTGTTCGTAATTAAGAAAGATGATGAACAGTTTTTGTTTAAGAAAAAAAGTATTGTTGTATTTATGTATAGTAGGTAATAGTATAAACATGGTAAATAAACATTTTATCTTCGCTGTATTGAGTGCTCTTTTTTTAGCCGCTTGTTCATCGGCTCCAAAGCTCGATGTATCAAAACTCCCTCCTCATCATACGGCAGATGGGCGTTTTCGAAATACCGATACGATTGGCCCGCTATTGTTAGATACGATGCATTTGGAAGAAGCAGTAAAGAATTTTGATAATACTTTTGAATCGTTACCATTGATTCGAGGAGGCGAGTCTTTATGGCTTGATTCTTCTAAATACACAGCGACTTGGATAGGTCAAAGTACTTTTTATTTACGTCTTGGAAATGTTGGGGTTTTAACCGATCCTATTTTTAGTAAACGAGCTTCTCCAGTTTCTCTTTTTGGCCCCAAACGGCCGACTCCTCCAGGTCGTTCACTGGATTCTTTACCCCCTGTCGATTTAGTTTTGATTTCACATGATCATTATGATCATCTGGATAAGAAGAGTATTAAAGCGATTTATAAAAAATACCCTAAAGTAATTTTTGCTGTTCCCTTAAAAATTGCAGATCTTCTTGAAGACTGGGGTGTTCCTTCAGCTCAGATTATCGAAAAAGATTGGTGGGAAGAGGCATTTTTTAAGGACTGGAAGTTGACTTTTGTTCCCGCCCATCACAAGGCGAAACGTTTTATTTTTGAACGCAATCTGAATAAAAGGTTGTGGGGTGGATGGATTTTACAAAAAAATGATAAGACGATTTGGTTTGCTGGCGATATTGCAATGGGAGATGGTTCTTATTATAAAGAAATTGCCTCTCGTTTTGCCCCAATTGATTTTTGTATGATTCCTATTGGGAGCTATTTACCTGCTCGTTTAACAAGAATGCATGTGAGTCCAAGGCAAGCGGCTCAGCTTCATTTACTCATGAAATCAAAGTTTAGCATAGCGATGCATTGGGCTACATTTAGTTTGACAAAAGATCGTATGTGGGATCCACCAAATGACTTAAATCGGGCTCGTTATGAGCTTTCTATTCCAGAAGATCGTTTCCGAGTTTCAGGAATGGGTGAAATTATTTTAATTTGGGACAATAACTCCTCAGAATATTAATATTTTTAGAGATACCCTAAAGCATTCTTTAAAAGGTTTTTATGCATCTAAATAGCAAAACTTTATTTTCTGGGAAAAATCAAGCTCAAAAAGCATTTTTGCATTATGGTGTTTTTATTGCCGTTATCTTCTTACTTCTTTCTTGTAGTTCAGAAAAGAAAGAAGAATCTTCTGCTTCCCAAAAAAAGAATGCTCACAAGAAAATAGTGGTTGATGAATCTAGTCGTCTTTTATTAGATTCCATGATTTCTTCGTACATGATTATTCCATGGAATGAGACGATTTCAAAAACGATTGTTTTAAAACAAAAAGAAACATTAGATACGATTGAAATAGAAAATTCAGTGCTTATAGAAGGCTCGTTTCATGGGCGAAAAGCCTATGTTTTCAAAAATGGTCCTGATTGTTTAGGCTCTTTTGTTACCGATTCTAGCGGGACTTTGCAGTTTTTTAATTCTTCACTTTTTTGCCTAGATTCAGCTGTTGTAAATAGAGAATTAATGCGTATTTTATGGAACACAAAAGGCGTACCAGCCATTTTTGTCTCTGAGTCTTATCAAGAGAGGGGAAGTGCCATTCGTATTCGACGACTAGATCGAGATTCAGGAGAAGTCTTTATTGATGAAAAAGTAAGCAATGCGGATATTTGTGGGCCAGAAGAAGATGAAGGCGTGATTCCTTGTTTTGAGTGGTCCACGACTTTATTAATTGATGATAGTTCTAATGTTCTTCCAGACACGTTAAAAATAAAGCGATTGGGAACGGTTTTGGAAAATAAGCGTGTTTTACCAATGAATCAAACGGATTCGGTGATTATAAACTGGCAGTAGTATTATTGCTAAAATTCGCAAATATTAGTAGTAAATTACGTTACTTTTGTTGGATTGAATTAAATAAGCTTTTTTTAGGCTAATTTTCGATAATCACTTTACTTTGATTTTACATTTTCCTTTCGGTTCATTTTACATAGAGGCTCTATCTTATGGATATTAAACAATTCATAGGAGTAGAGTATAATGAATACACAATTAAAAAAACTGATCACGATATCACTTGGCCTTGCTTTGGTGAGCCTATTTGTGGCGTGTGATGGACAAAATAAAAAAGTAGAATCAAAAAAAGAAGGTGCTGCTTTTGAATCAAAGCGAGAAATATTTGTAGTGACTCGAGAACAGGGGTCTGG
>JAAYXQ010000201.1 GCA_012515825.1 Fibrobacter sp. | reverse complement strand
TTTGATAAGCAATATATCCGTGACTGGCTTGAAACTCTAGATTGGGATAAAACAGATCCTGGTCCAGAAATTCCTCCAGAGATTGTTAAAAAGACTCTCGAAAAGTACATCGAAATTTTTGTACGTCTCACAGGAAAAGATCCTGTTTTATAAGATCATTAGCTTAATACGCTTACTATAAGCGTCCAAATTTATAAAAAGACTAATACTTGATATTAGTCTTTTTTTATGCTTTCAAAATCAATGTATTGCTCTAAATTTCAAAGCAGCCATCTATTAAACAAATGAATGATTTCATCTGATGACGTAACGCCAATTCAAATAAAACACTTTTTTATAAACCTTCTTTTATAAGATTTCCTTTTGTATACACTTTTTGAAAATGACTTTAAAACGGATTTCTTTTTAGAATATATTTTGAATCTATGAATAAAATAAAGCTTGGTATATTAGGCACTGGCTACATCGCCACAAAAATGGCTGAGGCCGTAAAATATCTAGAAAATCACTCTATGGGAATAGAGGCCTATGCAGTCGCCTCTCGAAATAAAAGTAAAGCAGATCAATTTGTTCAAGAACATCGATTTCAAAAAGCTTATGGCTCTTACGAAGACCTAGTAAACGATCCTAACGTCCATCTTATTTATATCGCGACACCTCATTCCGAACACTTTGAAAACGCGAAACTTTGCATAGAAAAAGGGAAAGCTGTTTTAGTTGAGAAAGCGTTTACATCCAACGCCAAGCAAGCATCCATACTCATTTCTCTTGCCGAAGAAAAAGGCGTCCTTTTAGTAGAAGCCATGTGGACTCGTTTTTTACCAGCCATAAAAATCATTAAAGACTGGATTACTGCAGGTCGTATTGGCGAAGTAAAATTAATTGAAGCCGATTTTTCTCAACCGATTTCACACATAGAAAGGCTACAAAATCCAAGTCTCGCTGGCGGAGCCCTTTTAGATTTAGGAATTTATTGTTTAACGTTTGCCGATCTATTCTTAGAAGGAAATATTATAAGCACCCAAAGCCACTGCATTCCTTTTAAAACAGGTGTTGATGCAAGTGATTGGATTACCCTCACTTATTCCAGTGGGCAAAAGGCATTCTTAAAAACCTCGATGGTCACGCCTCCTAAAAACGAAGGGATTCTCTATGGTTCCAAAGGTTATATTCGCGTTGAAAACTTAAACAATATGGTTCGATTGGAACTATTGGATCACACTTCTCAATTATTAGAAACGATTGTTCCACCAATGCTTATGAATGGCTACGAGTATCAATTACTCGCTTGTAAAAAAGCACTGGAAGCAAAACCTCGTATAGAAGGCAACCGAAAGATTTGGGAATGCGAAGAAATGCCTCACAGCAAAACGCTTTCTATGATGGAACAGCTCGATTCTCTTCGTGATTCTTTTGGTGTAACTTATCCTTTTGAAATACCAAACTCAAAAATCTGGGATCGTTCTAAAAACAAATCTATTCTTCAAATTTATAATATTGAGACTAAAGAATGCATCCGCTTAAAAGAGTTTGATTACGTTATTGAAGCCCCAAACTGGTCTACTAACGGAGACTTTTTAACCTACAATAGTAATGGTAAAATTTTCAAATACGATATTACAACAGCTACAATAACAGAAGTCCCCTCCTACTATATAGATCAATGCAATAACGATCATGTATTAGCTCCTGATGGTTCTGGTCTCTACGTAAGCCACCACACTAAAGAAGACGGTCTTTCTAGAATTTATCGTATATTCTTTGATGGTCGTAAGCCTATACTCATCACGCCACTAGGCCCAAGTTACTTGCACGGAGTCTCACCTGATGGGAAAACCTTGGCTTATTGCGCCGCACGTAACGGAGAATACGATATTTATACAATACCAAGTGAAGGCGGTGATGAAACACAACTGACTTCTACTAAAGGCTTAAATGATGGCCCTGAATATGATTCTACTGGAGAATACATCTGGTTTAATTCAGT
>JAAYXQ010000021.1 GCA_012515825.1 Fibrobacter sp. | reverse complement strand
TCATTGACTTGTTAAATGACTGTGATAAAAACGCTTGCATTTTACAATCAAAATCAAAGCCAAGATTTCATTGACTTGTTAAATGACTTTCATAAAAACGCTTGCATTTTACAATCAAAAGCAGAGCCAAGATTTCATTGACTTGTTAAATGACTGTCATAAAAATCCTTGCGTTTTACGATCAAAAGCGGAGCCAAGATTTCATTGACTTGTTAAATGACTGTGATAAAAACGCTTGCATTTTACAATCAAAATCAAAGCCAAGATTTCATTGACTTGTTAAATGACTGTGATAAAAACGCTTGCATTTTAACGGCAGCTTAAAATGCAAAATCCAAGTTTTTAAGCGTTGGATTATTTAGATCTTTTTCGCTCAACAGCGGAGAGACGCCTTTAGGAAGCGGCCACTCGATGCCAATCTCAGGATCGTTCCACAAAAGTCCTTGTTCATCTGTAGGGTCGTATAAACGAGTACACTTATATATAAAGGTAGCCTTTTCGCTCAAAACGGCAAACCCGTGAGCAAAGCCTTCGGGCACGTAAAATTGCTTCTTGTTTTCAGCACTCAAAATAACGCCAAACCATTTTCCAAAAGTAGGGCTATTACGCCTTAAATCCACACCCACATCAAAAACTTCGCCTTCGATTACGCGAACGAGTTTCCCTTGAGGATTTTTCTTTTGAAAATGAAGGCCACGAACAACACCCTGCTTAGAATGAGATTCGTTGTCTTGCACAAAAACAGTCGGAAGCCCAGCTTCCTTAAATTCACGAGCACTAAATGTCTCCATAAAGTAGCCACGATGATCTCCAAATACAGTAGGCTCTACAATCGTTAAGTCTGCAATAGGAGTAGAGATGAATTTGAATTTATTCATTATAAATCCCCATACATTTTTTCGTAATAATTTT
This sequence comes from Fibrobacter sp., assembly GCA_012515825.1. GTDB lineage: Bacteria > Fibrobacterota > Fibrobacteria > Fibrobacterales > Fibrobacteraceae > Fibro-01. The sequence continues at coordinate 3,317 of JAAYXQ010000021.1, read as the reverse complement.
GATACTCGCCGCTCAAGATTTTTTCCCACCAGCCTTTGTTTTCTAAATACCACTGGATAGTCATCTTAATGCCATCGGCAAAACGGGTGGTAGGTAAAAAGCCAAGTTCTTGGTGAATCTTCGCTGGGTCAATCGCATAACGCCTATCGTGGCCTGCGCGGTCTTTCACATAAGTAATTAAAGATTCTGGTTTGTCGAGAGCCTTTAAAATAAGCTTTACAATCTCAATGTTTGTCATCTCATTATGACCGCCCACATTGTAAACCTCGCCCACGCGCCCTTGATGAATAATCAAATCGATGGCCAAGCAATGGTCTTTAACATAAAGCCAATCGCGCACATTTAAGCCATCGCCATAAACAGGGAGAGGTTTATCTGCAAGAGCATTAGCAATCATCAAAGGAATCAACTTTTCAGGGAAATGATAAGGCCCGTAATTGTTACTGCAACGGCTAATCGTAATAGGGAGTTTAAAAGTACGGTGGTACGCGAGCACCAACAAATCAGCAGAAGCTTTACTTGCAGAATAAGGGCTAGAAGTATGAATAGGAGTCGATTCTGTAAAGAACAAGTCTGGGCGATCTAAAGGCAAATCACCATAGACTTCATCTGTAGACACTTGATGATAGCGTTCAATACCAAATTCACGGCAAGCATCCATCAACACTTGAGTGCCAATAATATTAGTTCTTAAAAAGACACCAGGATCTTTAATAGAGCGATCCACATGACTTTCGGCGGCAAAGTTCACCACAATATCAGGGTGTTCTTCTTGAAATAATTTGAAAATGGAGTCGCGATCGGTGATGTCCATTTTTACAAAACGGAAGTTAGGATTATTCATCACAGAGCTAAGAGTATCTAGGTTGCCAGCGTAGGTTAAGGCATCCACACATACAATACGGTAATCAGCATATTTTTCGAGCATGTAGTGGACAAAGTTTCCGCCAATAAAACCGGCTCCTCCGGTGACGATGATATTCTTTTTAGACATAAATAACCTTGAGACCCTTATCAATAACGAATTTTGCCTTCAGCGACTTTTTTAAGGTGAGCCCCATAAGAAGACTTACCATACCTTTGTGCCGACTCCATTAATTTTTCACGAGAGATCCACCCATTGACAAAGGCAATCTCTTCAACAGCTGCAATCTTAATGCCTTGACGCTTTTCAATCATCTGCACAAAGTTCGCGGCATCGAGTAAACTTTCCATAGTGCCTGTATCTAGCCAAGCAAAGCCACGGCCTAAAAGTTTTACATCGAGATCGCCTTTTTCTAAGAAGACCCTATTTAAATCGGTGATTTCGAGTTCGCCTCTAGCAGAAGGCTTTTGTTTCTTAGCTTCTTCGACTACGCGATTATCATAAAAATAAAGGCCTGTGACCGCATAATTACTCTTAGGGTGGGATGGCTTTTCTTCTACAGAAATCACTTGCCCTTTTTCATTAAAGTCGACAACGCCAAAGCGTTCTGGGTCTTCCACAAAATAGCCAAAGATACTAGCTCTTTTATTTTGTTCTGCATTTTTAACAGCGTCTTTTAATAAAGGCGAAAGCCCGTTGCCGTAGAAGATGTTGTCTCCAAGCACCATAGCACAAGCATCGTTTCCAATAAACGATTCGCCTAGAATAAAGGCCTGTGCTAAACCGTCTGGGCTAGGTTGCACCTGATAAGAAAGCCGAACGCCCATACAGGAGCCGTCGCCTAAAAGGCGTTCAAAATTAGGCAAATCTTCTGGGGTAGAAATAATGAGAATGTCTCTAATCCCTGCAAGCATTAAGGTAGAAAGAGGGTAGTAGATCATTGGCTTGTCGTAAACAGGCAAAAGCTGCTTACTAGTGACTTTTGTTAAGGGGTAAAGTCTCGTTCCCGAGCCCCCGGCAAGAATAATACCTTTCATGGCCATAAATATATCAAAAAATAAAAAGCAAAAGAGTTAATTTTTATCAAATGAATGTATTTAGCTTTGATTTGGATGCACTTTAGTTAGTGAACGAAAAAAATCCTTAAAGTCTTTTTCATTTAAAAAGCAAATTTGAATTTGAGGTGTTAAAGACAGACTAATAGAGTGATTCCCATAGGGAATGGAGTTGGTCAGTTCATTTGAACAACCTGTAGTATCTGCTCTAACCCAAGTAAATTGGTTATTAAAAATTACATTTAATGCCGCAATCGCTTGAGCGACTGTAATAGTTCTTTTTATTTGGCGTTCTTTTAAATTATTTACAACACCCCTAAGTAATTGAATGTCTTCTCCTCGAGATAAGTCAAGACCATTGGGAGTAGTTAAATTAAAATCCCCTTCATAGATACAATAAGAACCGTAATAATGAGTTTTTCCCCACCAATGAGCTACTTCTATAAAGGCTTCCCAAAAATAATAACCTTTGCCAAGCCAAGAGTTATTAGCGTTTGAGCAAAAAACAGGAACGCTAGTGTTATACTTACGTAATGAAGATGCTTGGTAAATTTTAGTCATCTTCAAATAACTTGTTTTTTAAAATGGTTCCTAAGCTGGATAAATTAAAAGTGGGTAACAGTATATGTTGACTTTGAGATTGAGTGCTTAACAAGCTGATAAAGGCTCTAATATAGGGGTATAAAATGGCAATACTGTTTTGAAAGAAATAATCAGGAATGGATTCTTTTGTGATATCTTCATTAAATTGAAAATTACCTATCATGCTAATAGAACAAAAAGCTTCTTCAAATTTTTTATTTCGAATAGATACAACGAGAATAATTTTTGCAAAAGCTTTTGATTTACTAAAATGGCATTCTGGAGAGAAATCCACAGAGATTTCTTCAGATTGATGATACTTGCTTTGGTCTAAAAAAATTTGTTCTACTGTATATCCTAAAAACGAAAAAGCCGCTGGTTGCATTAGGCCGCCAAATTGAATTTAGAGTTTGAATAGAATGTTTTCTGCTCGACAATTGGCTCACAAATATCAACAGATAGAGTTGTTTTTGATTCAACACTTTTTAAAAAAGCTTCAACGGACATCCCTTCGGAGCCACACTGTTGCTCCAAATTGTTTAAGAACAAATTAATTTCATCATCTGTCATTTGATTGAAAAATGATTTGATTTTATCTAGTTTTTCGTTCATAATCCAGACCTCCGTCGGAACTTTATCTTAGGGTATTTGGTTAGATAGGTAACTATCATGATCAAAAAAATACCCTCTATTTATATTATAATCTATAAAGTGAATGTAAATATATCAAAGTGTTCCAAGTTAGAATAAAAAAAAGTGAAAAAAAGGCACACTATAGGGGTGTTTTTTATCTATAATCTATGCATCAACTTGCT
>JAAYXQ010000200.1 GCA_012515825.1 Fibrobacter sp. | reverse complement strand
TCAGCATTTTTTCGCCACCATATTACATGTATAAATCCATCACCATTTTCGATAGCGTATTATATGCTTACAAGAGCCTTAGAGGGGCTTTATATGCTTTTAATAATGATGTTTTTTATTATCTTTAGCCATTATGAAAATTAAAATCAAATCCAAAGAATCAGGCAAGGCTATTGCCCATGCTTTATTTTTTGTAAAAAAATCCATTCAATTCTCTTCTGTTCTTTCAGAAAAAGCAACGGAACAAGCAGAAACAGTCTTAAATGGAATGGAAGAAGGTCCTTTTGAAGACCTCGAATTTTTAGAGCTTGATGGTGTACCTACTTTTTTTGTAAACGCTGCTAAGGAACGTGGTTTAACCTCTCTTGACCATCTTCGCATGGCCGCCTACCGACTCGCTAAGCGGGCAAAGAAAAAGCAAATTTCTTGCGTGAGCTTGATGTTAGCAGACGCCGCTCCAGAGCAAGTGAAGTCGATTATTCATGGCTTGTATTATGCGGAATACGAATTTGATCGTTATAAAACAAAAAAACAAAAATCATTTAATGTGACTTATGAAATTGTGGCTCAAGACCAAGCGAAAGAGTTTTCTAAAATCGCAAAAGATGTCGCTATTGAACAAGCCTCTATTTCTATGGCCCGCGACTGGATTAATACTCCAGGTTCTGATTTAACGCCTTCCGTTTTTGTTTCTGAAGCAGAAAAAATCGCGAAAGAAACAGGATTAAAAATCAAAGTTCGTGACATTAAAGCTCTTCAAAAAGAAGGCTACAATGGTTTAGTGACTGTAGGTAAAGGGAGCCAATCTTTACCTTACATGGTGACTCTAGAATATAAGGCTGCGAAGGCCTCCAAAGATTTGCACCTCGCTCTTGTTGGAAAAGGCTTGACCTTTGATACTGGTGGAATCAGCTTAAAACCAGCCTCTACCATGTGGGAAATGTGTTGTGATATGTCTGGAGCCGCTGCTGTTTTGGGTGCCATTCGTACCATTGCTCTTTTGAAACTACCAATTCATGTAAGTGCTGTTCTTTGCCTTGCAGAAAATAGAATTGGTTCTAAAGCAGTTCTTCCTGGTGATATTTTCACCGCTAAAAATGGAAAGACTGTGATGGTCGATAATACAGACGCTGAAGGTCGCTTAGCTCTTTCAGATGGTCTTGCAGAGGCTGGCCTCTTGAAAGCCACTCATATTATTGATTTGGCTACTTTAACAGGAGCCATGGTTCGTGCTCTTGGTTATGCCGTTACTGGGTTCTTCAGCAATGATGAAAAACTCGCTTCAAAAATTTTAGAAGCAGGTCAAACTTGTTGTGAAAAATTTTGGCCAATGCCTCTTGAAGAAGAATACGCGGACGGTTTAAAAGGTAAATTTGCCGACTTGCAAAATACTGGTTCCGATGCTGGTGCTATTTCTGCCGCTCTTTTCTTAAAAGAATTTGTTCCAGAAAACACATCATGGTCTCATTGGGATATTGCTGGCACTGCTTTTGTCACAAAGCCATGGAAATACACTTCTCATGGGGCCACAGGAATAGGAGTGCAAACCTTAGTGGAACTCGCACGACAATTAGGAGAATAATTCTTTGAAAAACGTAGATACTATTGCCGTTCTTGATTTTGGTGGTCAATACGCCCATCTTATTGCTAATCGTATTCGTCGGTTAGGTGTTTTTACTGAAATCCACTCCCCCACAGCTTCGGCCAAAGAACTGGAAGGCGTTAAAGGGATTGTGTATAGTGGTGGGCCATCAAGCGTGTACGAAAAAGACGCTCCTGCTTTTAATCCAGAAATTTTATCGATTCCTGTGCCTAAATTAGGCATCTGTTACGGGCATCAACTGATAGCGACTCAATTGGGTGGCGAAGTGACTCCTGGGAAAGTCAAGGAATATGGCATTGCCGCTCTTGAAATTAAAGAACAAAACCATCCTCTTTTAGAAGGAATTCCTCAAAAGTCCCCTATGTGGATGAGCCATGGCGATATGGTTTCTAAAACCCCTGAGGGTTATAAAGTCATCGCCACAACAAAAGATTGTGAAACGGCAGCTGTCGCCTACGATGAAAAGCAAATTTACGGTATTCAATTCCATCCAGAGGTCACACATAGTCAATTTGGATCCAAGCTTCTCTCCAATTTCATTAAGATTTGTAAATGTAGTGCCTCTTGGAACATGAAAAGCTACTTGCCTTTGATTACAGAACGCATTAAAAATCAAGTACAAGACAAAAATGTGTTTCTCTTAGTCTCTGGCGGTGTGGATAGCACTGTTGCTTTTGTTCTCTTAAATAAGATTTTAGGGCCTTCACGAGTGCAAGGGCTTCATATCGATAACGGGATGATGCGCCTTGATGAATCTCAAAAGGTGCTTGAGTTTTTAGATGCCCATGGCATGAAAAACCTAATCGTCAACGATGCTAGCGAAGACTTTTTACAAGCCCTCAAAGGCATTACCGCTCCCGAAGAAAAGCGCAAACGCATTGGAGCAACGTTCTTACAAGTCAAAGACCGTGAAATGAGTCGCTTAAAATTAGACCCATCTCAATGGATGATTGCTCAAGGCACTATTTATCCTGATACCATCGAGAGCGGCGGCACAAAAAATGCAGATCTAATTAAAACGCATCATAATCGCGTGAAAGAAGTTCTTGATTTAATGGAAAGCGGGCTTTTATTAGAACCATTAGCCGACCTTTATAAAGATGAGGTTAGGCTTCTTGGTGAAGAACTTGGTATTCCACACAATTTAGTTTGGCGTCACCCTTTCCCAGGCCCAGGTCTCGGTGTTCGTTTACTTTGCACCGATGGCACGCATGCATTGCCTAAAAAAGAAGACGTAGACGGTTTAATCCCCTACTTAAAAGATCATGGGGTTGAAGGCTATTTACTGCCAATCCAGAGCGTAGGCGTTCAAGG
>JAAYXQ010000199.1 GCA_012515825.1 Fibrobacter sp. | reverse complement strand
GGTTAGCTCCTAAAGCGACACACTCCTGTAAGTGTTCACGAACATTAAAAACACCATTCTTATTACGAGCAAAACTAGGGGGATCTAAAACAATGCCATCAAAACGAAGTCCTTTTTTATTGGCGTACTCCAAATACTCAAAAGAACTCCCTTTAAAAAATTCACCTGGTAAACAGGTTAAGCCATTCAATTGATAATTCGCTCTACCCTTTTCTAAAATTTTAGAACTAATATCCACATTCGTTACTTTTGTAGCCCCGCCAAGACGTGCATGTACGGCAAAGCTGCAAGTGTAGCTAAAAAGATTTAAGAGGGTTTTAGAAGTGCTTCTAGAGCCTATTTCTATACGTATATCACGCATGTCCAAAAACAGCCCAGGATTAATCGTATCCTTTAAGTCTACAACAAAACGAGCTTGGCCCTCTTGAACTTCTGTTGAAGAAGACAAAGACTCCCCTATTTCTGTTACAATTAAAGGGGATTCTAGTTTTTTACCGTCTGGATCTAAACGATATTTAGAAACCAAATAGAGAGGATTCCATATTTCAACAATAGAACGAATCAATTCTTCTTTATAAGGCAATAGTTCCGCTGTAAAAAATTGGAGTTGAAAATGAGAGTTAAATTGATCTAAAGTAAGCCCAGGGAATTCATCGGCGATGCCGTTCACTAAACGGAGTGCATTGCTGGTTTTCAGAAGAGGTTCTCTTTTGGTCTTGGCTATTTTTAAAAGAGGAGCAAAACGACTCATATAAACTTTGAATCAATTAAATCAAGGTGTTTTTTTAGGTTGTAAAGACAAAACTTGTTCTACAAACTCGCCCACTTCCTTAAACTCCCTATAAACAGAAGCAAAACGAACATAAGCCACTGGATCTACCTGACGAAGTTCTTGCATGACCAAGTTACCTACTTGATCGTATCTCACTTCTTGAGAATCCGATGCAATCAATGTGTTTTCCACACTTGTCGCCATATCTTCAATGGTCTGCCGACTCACAGGCCTTTTTTTACATGCCATGGTAATCCCAGCGAGTAATTTTTCTCGTTGGAAAGGTTCTCTACTATTATCTCGCTTAACAACGGTAAGTGGAACCATCTCTATATACTCGTATGTCGTAAAACGACGGGCACAAGCCAAACATTCACGACGACGACGAATGGAAGAACCACTGACGCGACTATCCACTACTTTATCTTCATCGTGTTTACAATATGGGCAAATCATAACTGCAATATATATATTTTTACTATTTTAGTACTGTGGACACCTCTAAATTGTCTATTGCAAACCAATTTTTAGAGTTGCCCTTGTTTCATTGAGGTTTTTATGATTGAATTTTTATCTAATTCTTGGCCAGTTATTCTAGCCATTTTTATTGTTGTTGTCATTCTTGCCATTATTCGGGCTGTTAGAAAGTTTATGCGTGAAGGTGGTGGTGCTTTTCGCCTAGAAACGATTAAAAAGAGCTCAGAACCCAATAATGAAGTTTTGAAGGCTAAATCAGAAGCATTACTTGCTGATGCCGATATGATTTGCACAGTACAAGGCTCTTTAGTTGTTCCTAACAAAGAAGATTTCGCTTTATTTCGCCGTGCTGTTGGTCAAAAGTATAAAGTGATTATGTTTTTAATTCCAAATACCGATAAAGTGGTATATTTCTTCTGTAAAACAGAAGCTGGAATTAAACGTCGTATTGAAAATTTATTGACCAATGATCGTCGGAAAAACGGTAAATGGCCTTATGCAGATACGGCGACTGGAGAAAAGCTCAAGTACCCTAAAAATTAATTTTTATGGTCGCTTTCCAGCATCTTCCGCTATACCAGTCAATCGATCTGATTTCTTCAAAATTTGAGGGACATCAGAATCTAATTCTGACATCCCCTACAGGAAGCGGAAAATCTATTCTCATTCCTTATCTAGCGTCTCAACAATGCAAAGGACGCGTGGTTGTTTTAGAACCTCGAAAAATAGCTGCGCAAAGTTTAGCAGAATACCTTTCCTCTTTGTTAAAAGAACCATGCGGTGAAACAGTAGGTTATCAATTTCATTTAGAAAATTGTAAGTCTTCAAAAACACGCATTCTATTTCAAACTTATGGCAGTTTTTTACAAGAGCTCCTACATGGAGAGCCTCTTGCAGACTTCGTCATTTTTGATGAATTTCATGAGCGACGCGCGGAGATGGATTTGTTAATGACGTTCTTTAGAAAAATTCAAGAACTAAAAAAAGAAAACGCGCCTCGTTTAATTGTCCTCTCTGCAAAAATCGCTGTATCAGAAATAGAATTGATTCTCCATACTTCTTGTTTAGAGCTCCATACCTCTTCTTTTCCTGTTCAAATTCTCTATCAAAAGAAATCGCTTTCTTCTGAAGAAAACATTGTCCAAGCGTTAAGAACACTTCAAAGAAATGAGCTTTGGCAAACCACGCTTGTATTTTTACCAGGAAAATATGAAATCACAAGAGCAAGGCAAGCGATTGAAGAATCATTTGGATATCAATCGATTGAAATCTTAGAACTATTTAGTGGACAAACCAAAGAAGAACTTAAACGCCTTTTTACGCCAAGTGACTCCCCTAGAATTATTCTCTCGACAAATGTAGCTGAAACGTCTCTTACAATCCCTAATATCTCTGCCGTCATTGATTCTGGCCTAGAACGCTTTTCAGAGTTTGATGAAAGTGAAGGGGTCTCTACACTCCGCCTTTCTAGAATATCGCTTCAAAATGCTTTACAACGTACAGGACGAGCTGGAAGAACTCAAGCTGGCGTTTGTATCCGATTATGGCAAGCGACAG
>JAAYXQ010000198.1 GCA_012515825.1 Fibrobacter sp. | reverse complement strand
TTTCTTTTCACGGGCTTTATCGTGAATTAGACCAGTCTGGATTTGGGTTTCGGGCCGATGCTTCTTTAAGGTATTTTCTTTTGAAACAACTTTCTTTTGCTGGCTTATTAAAAGGCTGGACTTCTTCTGCAGCAACGTGGGAATCAGGGACTTTTGAATACTCTTCTCCAGAGCTTTATTTGGCTACAAAATACGAGCAAGAAGTGGCTTATCTTTATGGAGACTTCTCTTTTTATTGGCAAAGTGCTGGTGTATTTCATCGTGAAGCCCGTGATCTCGATTGGGTCGATTCTCCCTCAGGAGATCGTTTCTGGGAATCTCCTTTGGATTGGTTCTTAGGGAGCCGAGCTGGCCTAGAATTCTCTTTTGATTTTGGTCTTTCTCTTCGTTTGGGTCTTTCTAGTTTAACGACCTTGCAAAGTTTAACTGCTGGAGCTGGGATCGAATTAGCGCGTTTTCTTAAAGTCGATTATGCTTTCGAATCACACCCCACTTTATCTGCAGTTCATCGTGTAAGTTTAAGCTTTAGTCCATGGTTGTTTAGTCATGCTCCTAAGAAGAAACAATCAAAAATGGTATTTAAATCACAAGAATTATTGCAAGAAAAAGATAAAAAAGGGCCTTTACCAGAAGAACTACCTCCTCCAAGTGAACCAGAAGAGGATCTTGGAACACATTGGGAAGAGTAAATGGTTTTTTTTTAGCTATTATAAGCACGGTTCATCTATTTTAGTCTATATTTTTACTTATGGTGCAATTGAAGAATTATCGTGAAGTTGGGATTTTTGATTTATTGTCAGCTCCTTTGAATCCAATTGGAGCTTTTGACGCAGAACGCTTCAAAGTTGATGTTCGTGCTTTGATCAATAAAAAATCAAATTTTATTGCAGTAGATTTAACTGGAATTGATTTTTTATATAGCGATGCATACAACGCATTAATGTTGTTTCAAAAAGAATTAGCCACCACTGGTGGAGTGATTGGGATTTTAACGAATAATAAAATCATTATTGACGGACTACATCGAGCAGGGTTAGATAAAAAAGTAAAACTTTTTTCTACAGAGGCTGCTTTGATGGATTTTTCTACTCATTCTACAGCAATTAAAGATGATGTTGAAATTCCTTTAGAAGAAAATATACGTAGTGCTGTTTCTATGAATCAAGTGACAAACTCTTCTGACGAAAAGAAACAACCTCATAAACGTACGACGGGCCGCTTTACTAAAAGTTTTAATGCCATTACCAAGGAAGATTCTTCTAAAGTCACTTCGGGTATGCAAACGCCTTTTTTAGATGATACTTCTTCTTCACACTTACTTCTCTGGATCATGATCATTCTTTTTATGACAGGAGCAATTGTTGCTTACTTTGTCCTAAAATAAATTCTATGTCTTTAAATCTTAGAGAATATGAAATCCCTCAAAATAGCAAACTAAAAAAACGTCAGGGATTCCCTTTAATTCGAATTTTATTCTTATTAGCGGTTATTTTCGGCTTAGCTTACGATCACCATTATCAAAAAATTTACGACTTCTTTTTTTCTCAGGAAAAGGAAAATAAATCTCTTAAAGTCGAGCCTATTTCTTGGGATAAAGAATGTACTTCTCTCCATGGAAAACCCTTTTTAATACGGGATTCTGTGGGGCAATGTTCCTGGAGAATAAACCGTTCAGATTCCTTATTTTTTAATCATGATTTATGGCGATTTTTAGCTGAAAAAGATTCTAAAAATCCTGTATTAATACATTGGGTGGCGCCTGTGAACCATTTTATGTCACCTTGGTTTATTTCCTTAAAAATTGATTCTCTAGAACGCAATTTTTTTAGAGTCCCATCTAAAGATTCCACTTTTATATGGGTTGAAGATCATTCTCTTTGTCGCTTCCCTGGCTTTTGCCCTGAAGACCCGCTAGAAGGCGGAGCTCTTCCTATTCCAGACGATTTTGATTTTCAGGGCCGAGAATTATTGTTAATGAAAGACCAATTTATGGGGATTGGTGAATCTCCTGTATACGCTATTTTACCGGGCGTGATTCTGAAAATTTCAAAAGATACTTCTGGGAATAGTATTGTGATTGATCACGGGGATAATTTGATTTCCAAAATCTCTGGAGATTTTTCTCTTCTTTCCGATTTAAAAGAGGGGAGTGTTATAGAAGAAAAGCAATTTATAGCACGTCTTGCTCCTAAAGATAGCGCTACTTTCTATTTGGAAGTGATTCGTAATGGCCAGTTTATTCGTTGGAGTACTTTTTTTAATGAGACTCATCCTATTTCTGAAAAAGATATTGCTAAATTCCGAAAACGGATAGGTTTTTGATACTGAAAAATTTATTTAAGAAAATGGTTATAGAACCGAAAAATTTTTAAGAAAATCAAAAGATTATATAGAAGAATATTTTACGGAACGAAAAGGAAATATAAAGGCTTTTAATGTTTAAAATTCTCTTGCTTCTCTCACTATTATTTTTTGGCTGTTCTCATGAGAATGACGGCCCTATTCCTCTATATACAGAAGATGATGTACTCGCTTTGGGAGAAGGATTTTTTTATTCTGGTTCATTAGATTTTAATTATCCGATTCATCTTCTTGATGATTCTTTAGTGGTTTACTTAGATAGTATTTGGACTTTTTCGAATTGTTCTCTTTCAGAAATACAATTCGATGCTTCTTTAGTTAAAGACACTTTATTGTTTTTAACTCCGCGTTTTATAATTGAACCAAGTTCAAAAGATTGTGCCGCTCCTTTATTTAGGCCAGAAACTACGTTATACTTTTCTTTAGACTCTTACGAACACGTTCGTGAAATACGTCTTTTAAATACCAAAGAAAAAGAATTAGACTCTATTATGGTGCGTCATGGATCTTTCTTAAAAGAAATACAAACTTTTTATATCGATTCAGCGATTGCGAATCCTGCTTTATGGCCTTATCGTATTTCCAATGACAGCGCGGGCATTTTACGCGTGCTTGATTCGATGAAAGTGCAATCATTTTATTGGAAATCCATTGCCACAGAATGTGCAAAGATTCATGATGATTGTGGCGATTCTCTCTTGTTAGATACATTGTTCCCTGCTAGCCGATGGAATCCAAAAGATACGGCTTTAGTCCCTGTGATTCGCGTTTGTGAAGATACTTCTAAAACATTTTGTGCAGATAAAGATTGGGTATATGATTCCCTAAAAACAGGCAAATTGAGAATTGAAAGAGATACCTCTAAGTATACTTCTCTTTATTATATTGCTTCTATCGACTCGTGTACAGAGCTTATTTCTTTAACAGCATTATCCTCATTTTCTTTGAAAACAAATTTTGGTCTTCAAACCGATTTATTTATTCCTTCATCACAAGAGACTTATTGTGATGAAGAGGTGATCCCAAGTAAGATTATTTATAATCTGAGTTTAATGGAATCTGTTCAAGATATTGTTAAAGCAAGAGAAATATTAGATCAATGGGACACAGCTATATCAGTAAATCAGGAGAAATAAAAATGGAAGAAAAGCTTCCTTTATTAATTACGATGGGTGATCCAAATGGTGTTGGTCCAGAGATTTGCTTAAAACTTGTCTCAAAAAAGATGAATGTGAACCGCCCAGTAGCTATTGTGGGAGATATTCGTATTCTTCAGAAGGCAGCGTCTCTTTTAAAGATTCGTAAACCTATTATTTCTGTATCTCAACCAGAAGAAGTTGCAAAAGCTTCTCGGCGTGGAATCGTTGTCTTAGAAAGTGGCGTTGTATTTTCAGAAAAAGAACGCCCAGGTAAAATTTCAAAAAAAGCAGGCGAAGCAAGTATTGGTTGGGTTAAAGCTGCTGTAGAATGGTGTTTAGCAAAAAGAGCTTCTGCGGTGGTAACTGCTCCTCTTTGTAAAGAGGCTGTAGAAAAAACAGTCCCAGGTTTTCAAGGCCATACAGAATATATTGGCGAAATGTGTGGGGATCCTGAACCAGTTCTTTGCCTTGTGCATGGTGATTGGGTCATCGCTCACATTAGCACGCACGTTTCTTTATTAGAAGCATGTGCTCGTGTAAAGCAAGAACGCATTGTAAAAGCAGGCATGTTACTTCATTCCTTCTTATGCCGTTATAAGCAGATGAAAAATCCCTTGATTGGCGTTTCTGGATTAAATCCTCATGCTGGAGAAGGTGGGCTTTTTGGTCGTGAAGAAATCACAGAAATTGTGCCTGCGATTAAAACCCTTACGAAAAAGAAAATCAAGGCGAAAGGACCTTTTCCAGCGGACGTATTGTTCCCGCAATTGAGAAGTGGCTTATTTGATGGGGCGCTTGCGATGTATCATGATCAAGGTCATGTGGTTACTAAAACGCTTCTTTTTAATTTAGGTAAAAAGCGAAAAACAGAAGGCGTGAATACGACTTTAGGGTTACCTGTACTTAGAACAAGTGTTGATCATGGGACAGGCTTTGACATTGCGTGGAAAGGCATTGCAGACGAACAATCGCTTCGTGATGCTTTGGAATTAGCAGACTTACTGCAGAGAGAAGAACCGTGATTCATTATACTTTTTCTTCTGATATTTTAGAATCGGATCGCCCTCTTATATTAAATAGCGGCATTTATACCTCTTGGCTTGCAGAAGTTACTTCTCGATTTCGTGTAGACGCTATTCATTTTTCTTCTGTTGATTTTAAGGCGAAAAATAGGGAGGCTCTTTTTATAAAGCTAAATGCCACCGCCTTTTTACCAGATGGAAAAAAAGTACATGGGGTCGTTTTAGTACGAGGAAATGCAGTCGGCGTTTTAGTTGTCCTTTGGTGTAAACAAAAACCGTATTTATTATTAGTGAAACAGCCTCGATTCCCAATAGCCTCTACAGATTCGCTCGAAATTCCTGCTGGAATTTTAGATTGGTCTAAGGATTATCGTAAAATTGCTTTGAGCGAATTAGAAGAAGAAGCTCAAATTCAAGTAGATGATAGTGAACTTATTGATTTGACTGCTTTCTGGAATGGTTCAGGTGTAGAAGGTTTTGCTTGTAGCTGTGGCTTATTAGATGAAAAAATTCGTTTATATGCAATAGAGCGTGAAGTGACAGAAGAAGAACTTCATAAAATGGACCAAAGAACGCAACAATATACAGATGAAAATGAGTGGATTAAAACAGTTGTTTTACCTTATGAAGAGGCTTCTCATCTTTTTGTGGATGGGAAAAATCTAATTGCTCTTTTCATGTACGAACGCTGGCTTATAGCAAACGGACGGTCCAGTGTTTTATCTCAGTTATATTCTAAATAGACTTTGTTGATTATAATTTTTTACGTCAAAAAACTTATTGACGTAAAAAGCATGTTTTTTCTTTTAGCCTACGCTAGAGAATTCAAAAAAAAATGTTTTTCGAATTAAGAGTATCTTATTTAGAGAAAAGCGAATCAAGTGTTTTAGTGAGGTGGGCTATGCTGCTCTCGGTGAGTTGAGAGTATCGATAGAAGGTGCCGTTTTCTAAGACTAAGTAAAGCACTGGAATGTACCCAGTACCATAGACTGGCCCAAATTTGGAGTTTTGATCTTGAAATACGGGGATCATCGTTTGTTGTTGGTCCATGAAAATACGGATGTCATTTTTCTTAATACCACCACCAAGCCCGATTGCAATTCCTACGAGACCCTTTGATTCATACTTTTGCATTATTTTTTGAATTTTTGAAAAATGATTGATACAATGTACACATTTAGGGCTGAAATAGTAAATCATTAAATTTTTGTTTGCGAAATGACTAAACAACATTCCTGGATCACTGATTCCTACTAAAGGTTTTGAAAAATCCATTTTCATTTCGGCTCCAGTGGAGTCTTTCATTAAGGTGATTTCTTCAT
>JAAYXQ010000197.1 GCA_012515825.1 Fibrobacter sp. | reverse complement strand
GTATGGGTGCATCTATTGCCGCTCAAGTCTTTATGAAAGTGGGTGCAAAAGCTCCAGATGTCGATTCTGCTCGTGATCTTCGTGCTTTCTTTGAAACCATACAAAAATTAAATGCTGATGGAAAAATCCTTGCTTATCATGATAAATCCGATGGCGGTCTTTATACTACGGCTGTAGAAATGGCTTTTGCTGGCCACACGGGTGTTTCTTTAGATCTTAAATCACTTGCTGGTAACGAACTCGACATCTTATTTAACGAAGAGTTAGGTGCTGTCATTCAAGTGGCTTTAGACCAAGTGGATTCTGTTCGTGAGGCTTTTGCTTCTGCAGGAATCGGAGATATTGTATTTGAAATTGGTTCTTTAAATGATTCTTATGCTCTTGAAATTGGAGCCTATAAAGAAGACTTGTCTGATTTGCGTGCCATTTGGAGCGATACAACACGTCGAATTGCCGCATTAAGGGATAACCCAGAATGTGCTGAAAGCGAATACTTATTAAAACTGGAGAAAAACGATCCAGGTATTTCTCCAAAAATCAATTTCAATATTCAAGTGAATGCCGATTTCAATAGTCGTCCTAAGATGGCTATTTTGCGTGAACAAGGCGTGAATGGAGAAATTGAAATGGCTGCTGCTTTTGATAAAGCAGGATTTGAATCCATTGATGTTCACATGACCGATGTTTTAGAAGGTCGTGTTTCTTTGGCTGATTTTAAGGGGCTCGTGGCTTGCGGTGGCTTTAGTTACGGTGACGTTTTAGGCGCTGGCGAAGGCTGGGCAAAGAGCATCTTGTTCCATCCTAAGGCAAGGCAAGAATTTGAATCCTTCTTCCATCGTCCAGATACGTTTACCTTAGGTATTTGTAATGGTTGCCAAATGGTTTCTAATCTTAAAGATTTGATTCCAGGAGCCGCTCATTGGCCACGTTTTGTTCAAAATGCTTCTGAACGTTTTGAAGCTCGTTTTTCTTCTGTAAAAATTGAAGCTTCTCCATCGGTTCTTTTGAAAGACATGGAAGGTAGTATTCTTCCTATTGCTGTGGCTCATGGCGAAGGGCGTGCTGAATTCAGTTCTTGTTCTTCGGCAGACGAATGCCTCAATACAGGTCTTGTGAGTTTGCGTTATGTCGATCATTTTGATCGATATACAGAACGTTACCCTCTAAACCCTAACGGTTCTCCTTTTGGAATTACGGGCCTTACAACGGTAGATGGGCGTGCTTTGATTATGATGCCTCATCCAGAACGCGTGTTCAGAACTTGTCAGAATAGCTGGCATCCAAAACAGTGGGGCGAAGATGGCCCTTGGATGCGTTTATTCCGTAATGCTCGTCTATTTGTAAAATAATGCGAGAATACTTTATTTTTACAAAGTCTGAGAATAGATATTTTTCTATATTCGGGCTATCATCTTTTAAATAAGGGAAACATATGCGTTTATCCTCTTTTGTTCGTCATTTTTCTTTGTTCCTTCTATTGTCGTCTGTTTTCGTTTCGGCACAATTAATGAGCGGAAAAAATTTAGACGTGATTCGCGTTGAAAAAACGGGTATTTCTCAAGGTAAAATAGATAGTCTTGCAAGAATGCTCGGTGAACAGCAAGCCAAAGGGCGTCAAATTCCTCCAGAAGGAATGCAACAATTGCGTTGGGCTGTGATTGATAACTTAGTCGGTCAAGAACTCTTGAAACTAGAAATTAAAAAACAAAACATAAAAGTACCTGCTTCTAAAGTAGATAGTTTAGTGAAGTTTTTTAAATCTCAATTCCCTAATGAAGAAGTTTTTCAAAAAGAGTTGAAAAAGACTGGAGCTACTCTTGCTCAGTTTAAGGAAAAAATTGAGCAACAAGTTCAAAGTGAAACTCTTTTAGAAAAAAAGGTTCCTTATCCAAAAGAACCTACTGAAAAAGAACGTCAAGCTTATTGGGAACTCAATAAGAAGAAAGTGCCTATTAATGACAGCATCAGTGGTGCTCAAATTATTCTCAAAATAAAAAAGGGAGAAAAGGCACAAGACAAAAATGATAAAAAAGAATTGTTAAAAGGTTTAGCTGCTCAAGTACGTATGGGTAAAGCTACTTTTGCTAATTTAGCCGCTCAATATAGCGATGATCCTCAAGCTAAGAAAACAGGTGGCGTAATGAACCGTTTTGTAGCGAAGTCTCAAGGAAGTGCTTTTGAAAAAGCCATCTCTAAATTAAAAGTGGGCGATATTTCCGATGCTTTTGAAACAAGTGATGCAATTGTACTTTTCATGCTTACAGAAAAAAATGATGGAAAGTATGATAGCTATAAACACCAAATTGACTATATCCTCCGTGTGAATGCGGAACAAGAACGTCAATTAGCCATCAAGGCTTATTTGGATTCTTTAGGAAAAGTCTATAAAGTTCAATATCTCAATAAAGATTACACTCCTCCTGAAGCTATTGGAGCAAGCAAATAATGTTTCAAACAACGCATCAGGGGCTTATAGATCTACGCTCCCGTATTGATAAATTATGGGGGTATCTTTGACTTAGAGTCAAAGGAAGAAGAACTCGCTGTTTTAGAAAAGCAATCGGGGGATCCAGATCTTTGGAATAATCAAGATAAAGCTCAAGCGCTAATGAAAAAGATTGGCGCTTTGCGTGAAGTTCTCGAATCCTGGAATACCGTTTCAGCAACATGCAATGACCTTGCAGAACTATACGAAATGGCAAAAGCCGAGAACTCACAAGATCTTTTTGATAGTATAGAAAAAGACTTTTCTTCGATATCAAAAAAAGTATCCGAGATGGAAGTTCGAAAAATGCTAGACGGTCCAGATGATGCTTGTCCAGCACTTCTTTCTATTCATCCAGGAGCTGGCGGCACAGAGTCTCAAGACTGGGCTCTCATGCTCTATCGCATGTATGTTCGCTTTTTAGAACGCGAAAATTATGACTTCCGCGTAGTGGAAGTTCAAGATGGAGATGACGCAGGGCTTAAAAGCGCTACGATTGAAATTAATTCTGAATATGCTTATGGTATGCTTCGCTCTGAAATAGGCGTGCATCGTTTAGTGCGTATTAGTCCTTTTGATGCAAATGCTCGCCGTCATACGAGTTTTACTGCTGTATATCTTTATCCCGTTCATGAAGATATTGAATTTGAAATAGACATGGCTGATGTTCGGGTGGATACCTATCGCTCTTCTGGAGCGGGTGGCCAGTATATCAATAAAACAGATTCTGCTGTGCGAATGACTCATCTTCCTACAGGCATTGCTGCGAGCTGCCAAACAGAGCGTTCTCAAATACAAAACCGTGAAACGGCATTTAGAATGCTTAAAACCATGGTGGCAGAACATTACCGTCAAGAAGAAGAAGCAAAACGTGCAGATCGAATGGCTTCTAAGAAAAAAGTAGAATGGGGCTCTCAAATCAGAAGTTATGTTTTGCACCCATATCAGATGGTCAAGGATCTTCGCACAGGAGAAGAAACTTCTGATACGACTGGAGTTCTTGACGGAAAGTTAAAACCCTTTATTAATGCATATCTCCTTTCGACAAGCGAAGGGGAATAACCACAGAAGAAGTATTATGTTAGATAAAAACGATCAAGTCATTGCACGACTAGGAAAGCTCGATAAACTCCGCGAAATGGGTTTAGAACCTTATCCACATCATTTTAAGCGTTCACATGATTCTGAATCATTAAAAGCAAATAAAGAATCTTTATTGAAATCAGAAGAAAAAATTTCTTTTGCAGGTCGTGTGGTTCGTTTTAATCGCAAAGGCAAGATGTGCTTTATGCATCTTAAAGACCGTTTCGGGCGTTTACAAGTCGTTTGTGCGGCGAATCTTTTAGAAGATAATTATGAAGTCGTGAAATTAATCGACCTCGGCGATTTTATTGGCGTCGAAGGCACCATGATGGAAACTCAAAGTGGTGAGTATTCTGTGAAGGCCGCTCATGTCACCATGCTTTCTAAAGCAGTACGTCCTTTACCTGTGCCAAAAGAAGTCATTGATGAAAATGGAAATAAAACCGTTTTCCATGAATTTAAAGATGTCGACACTCGTTATCGTCAGCGCTATACAGATATGGCGTTAAATGATGATGTACGTGATGTATTTATTAAAAGATCAAAAATCATGCAGTCGATTCGTGAGTATTTGATTGAAAAAGGTTTTATTGAAGTCGAAACGCCGACTCTACAACCGATTTATGGTGGAGCCAATGCTCGTCCATTTACCACTCATCATAATGCTGCTGATATGACTTTGTATTTACGCGTGGCTCCAGAGCTTTATCTTAAGCGCTGTATTGTTGGCGGTATGGAAAAGGTTTTTGAGTTCAGTAAAAATTTCAGAAATGAAGGGATGGACCGTACACATAGTCCTGAATTTACAGGTCTTGAATTTTACGAAGCCTATGCTGATTACAATGATATGATGGTTCATTTTGAAAATATTTATGAACGCGCTTGTATTGCAGCAAATGGAACAACAAAAATCAATTACCAAGGGAAAGAAATTGATTTTAAAGCACCTTGGCCACGTCTCACTATGGCTGAAGCTATTGAAAAATATAGCGGATTAAAAATTGCTTCGTTAAGTGATGATGATATGAAAAACGAGTTATCTAAACGAGGTGTAAAACTCGATGGGATATGGAGCCGTGGGCGAGCGATTCTTGAACTATTTGAATGTACTGTAGAAGAACATTTGATCCAGCCTACAATTATCAAAGACATGCCAAAAGAAAGTACGCCTCTTTGTAAAACGCATCGCACAGAAACTGGTCTTATTGAGCAGTTTGAGCCTTATGCCAATGGCTGGGAATTAGGAAACGCTTATACCGAATTAAACGATCCTTTACGTCAACGTGAATTGCTTGAAGAACAAGTCGCTCGTGGCCGTGGTGGTGAAGATGAAACGCACCCGATGGATGAAAATTTTCTTCATGCGATTGAGTCAGGCCTTCCTCCTACAGGCGGTGTTGGCTTTGGTATCGATCGAATGATAATGCTTCTAACAAATCAACAAACAATTCGTGATGTACAATTGTTCCCGCTGATGAAACCGGAATAAAAAAATGAAAAAATTAGAATGGCTCATTGCATGGCGTTACTTAGGAGCTCAAAGAAAAAGTCTTTTTGTTTCTTTGATTGGCATCTTTAGTATGCTTGGAGTGAGCATTGGTGTTTTTGCTTTAATCATTGCTCTTTCAGCGATTAACGGCTTTGAACAAGAAGTCACCGCCCAGATGATTGGTAAAGACGCTCATTTTGAAATCCAGAGCTACAACGCTGATCCGATGTATGATTACGACGCCTTGGCTTCAGAAATTCGGGCTAAGGAACCTTCTGTGATTGCTTCTGCTCCATACATCATTTATAAGGTAGGCATCAGCTCAAAAAAAGTCAATGATGGTATCGTGATCTATGGAATTGATGCTGAGCGTTCTAAAGAAGTAGTGGATATTCATAAACACATGAAATGGGGCGTTTATTCTGTAGATAGTTTTCCTGATTCGGAGGGGAATTTGCGCCCTTCCATTATTTTAGGAAGTGGTCTTGCAAGTCGCTTAAGAGTTTCTGTCGGAGAAAAAATTTTACTACAGACTTTTCAAAATCCAGAAGAAATGGTGGGGTCTGGTGGACCCAAAATGTTAGCCGTGATTGTCTCTGGTATTTTTGAAACAGGGATGTATGAATATGACGGTAACTTAGCCTATGTAGGGATTCCTGAACTACAGAGATTGTTAGGGATGGGAGATGCAGTCACTGGAATTCAATTTCGCGTGAAAGACCATTGGAAAGCTGGAGAAATCGTGGATTCTATAAGTAAATGGCTTCCTTACCCTTATTATGGAATCGACTGGAAAGTCAAAAATATCACCCTTCTTAAATGGATGAATTACGAAAAGTTTATTGTGGCTGCTGTCATTTGTTTAATTATTCTCGTGGCTGCCTTTAATATTATTAGTTCTTTGATCATGGTCGTGATCGATAAGACTCGTGAAATTGGTATCTTAAGAAGCATGGGACTCAGTAAAAAGAGTATTATGCGTGTGTTTATGTTGATGGGGTCTTTCATTGGCGTCGCTGGCACTTTATTTGGTGGAAGTATTGGGCTTGCGCTTTGTCTTGTCCAAGAAAAGTATCGCTTGATCAAATTACCTGGTGATGTATATGTGTTACCTTATTTTCCTATGCAAGTGCAGGTTTTAGATATCGTTTTGATTTTTGTTATAGGAATAGCTCTTTGTATTTTTGCCACATTATTACCAGCTTGGAAAGCAAGCCGTTTAGATCCAGTAGGAGCCATTCGTCATGAATAATGAATTGTTATTAGAAACAAAGGCTCTTACAAAAGTTTATGAAGAAACTGGGGAAAAACTCGAGATTCTTAGAGGGATTGATTTCCAAATATATAAAGGCGAATATCTTGTTTTAACAGGTTCTTCTGGATCTGGAAAATCAACGTTTCTTAATCTAGTAGGCGCTTTAGATAAACCAACATCGGGCTCGATTTTATTTAATGGCAAAGACTTAAGTAAAATGAATGGAAGAGAACGTGATTTTTATCATAGAAAAAATGTTGGATTTGTTTTTCAATTTCATCACTTGCTTTCTGAATTTTCAGCGTATGAAAACGTGTGCCTACCTGCACGTATTTTAGGCTCTACTGCAGTGGAATGTAAAGAGCGTGCTGAAGCGTTGCTTGAAACGGTTGGCTTAAAAGATCGTCTACGTCATTTACCGCGAGAATTATCTGGTGGAGAACGGCAGCGTGTGGCTGTAGCAAGAGCTCTCATGAATCATCCCGATCTTGTTTTTGCAGACGAACCGAGCGGTAATTTAGATGAAAAAAATTCAGAGATGCTTAATGAATTATTTGGCGAATTAAATAAAAAATTTAATCAAACATTTTTAATTGTCTCTCATGATGAACGTTTAGCGAAAAAGGCTTCTCGTCGTGTGCATATGCATGGGGGATTAATAACGACCTTTGAAAAGGAGATTCGTTAATGAACGGCATATTTTCAGATCGTGTAAAAAAAGTTCTTCAACTCGCTCGTTCAGCTGCGGTGAGCATCGGAAATGAGCATGTAGGAACAGAGCATTTGCTCTTGGGCTTGATTCGTGAAGGCTCTGGTATTGCTATTGCAGCCTTAAAAAAGATGAATGTAGAAACGAATCAAATGGCGACAGAAATAGAAGAAGTCTTACGTTCTATGAATGGTACGATTACGATTGGAAGCAATCAAATGATTCCTTTTACTGGTCGTGCTAAAGCGGTATTACAGGCTTCTGCAACAGAAGCAAAAGAGATGAATGAAAGATATATTGGAACAGAACATCTCTTGTTAGCCATTATAAAGATTAGTGATTCTATTGCTTCTGCTACTTTATCTCGTTTCGATGTGACTTATGATAAATTAAAAGATGAAATTATTGCGATCAAACAAGATGTGCAAATGTCATCTTCTGCTTCTGTCGGTGGAAACGAAGCTAACGAAGCTGGAGTTCCTTTTACTCGTACTAATACTCGTTCTAAAACGCCAATACTAGAACATTTTAGTCGTGATTTAACAGAACAAGCGCGTCGCCATGCTCTAGATCCAATCATTGGTCGAGAGGCAGAAATTGAACGCTTGATTCAAATTTTATGTCGCCGTAAAAAGAATAATCCAGTCTTGATTGGAGAACCTGGTGTTGGTAAAACGGCTATTGTAGAAGGGCTTGCTCAGAAAATAGTTCAGAAAAAAATACCAGAACTTTTAGAAAATAAACGCGTAGTAACTTTAGATATTGCTGCGATGGTCGCTGGTACAAAATACCGTGGTCAGTTTGAAGAGCGCGTGAAAGGATTAATCACTGAATTACAAAGAGTAGATAATTCGGTCATTTTGTTCATTGATGAGTTACATACAATTGTTGGGGCTGGCGGTTCTGAGGGTAGTTTAGATGCATCGAATATTTTTAAGCCTGCTTTAGCACGTGGAGAACTCCAATGTATTGGTGCAACAACGGTAGATGAATATCGTAAGTACATCGAAAAAGATGCTGCTTTAGAAAGACGATTCCAAAAAATCATGGTAGAGCCTCCTACTGCTGATGAATCGATAGAAATTTTGAGCGGTCTACAGAAAAAGTATGAGGCCCATCATAAGGTCACTTATACAGATGATGCTGTGAGAGCGGCTGTACTCCTTTCTGAACGCTATATGAATGACCGTTTCTTACCAGATAAAGCAATTGATGTTTTAGATGAAGCTGGCGCTCGCGTTCGTCTTTCTAGTATGGCATTGCCTCCTGATTTAAGAGACAAAGAACGTGAACTTTCAGAAATCGTTCGTAAAAAAGATGATGCAGCTATTGCTGAGGATTTTGAAACGGCTGCGACACAGCGTCAATTAGAAGAACAGTACAGCAAAGAAATTGAATTAATCAAAAATGAATGGCGCGAAAAGCGTAAAAACGAATGTTTGGTCGTCTCTCAAGATCAAATTCGTGATGTCATTAGCAGTATGACAGGCATTCCAATTACTAGACTCGCTAGCGAAGAAACAAAAAAACTTTTGAATCTAGAAACTGAAATTAAACAACGCATAGTTGGCCAAGATAGGGCCGTAGAAGCGATTGCAAAATCCATTCGTCGTTCAAGAGCAGGTATTCATGATACCAAACGCCCGATGGGTAGTTTCTTATTCCTAGGCCCAACTGGTGTTGGTAAAACGGAATTAGCCAAGGTGTTAAGTGTTTCCCTTTTTGGCTCAGAAGATGCCATGATTCGCATTGACATGAGTGAATATATGGAAAAGCACAGCGTCTCTCGTTTAGTAGGTGCGCCTCCAGGATACGTCGGTTATGAGGAAGGTGGTGGACAGCTCACAGAAAAAGTGCGTAAGCGTCCTTATGCCGTTATCTTGCTAGATGAAATTGAAAAGGCTCATCCTGATGTCTATAATTTGCTATTACAAATTTTAGATGATGGCCTTTTGACCGATAGCTTTGGCCGTAAAATTAACTTTAAGAATACAATCATTATCATGACTTCGAATGTGGGTGCTCGTGAAGTAAAACACAGCTCGGGAATGGGCTTTACTAAAGGTTCTGCTGAAGATGATTATGCTCGCATGGAATCTGTAATTCGAGAAGAAGTCAAGCGGGTCTTTACCCCAGAATTTTTGAATCGTATTGATGATCAAATTGTATTCTATAGCTTAAATAAAGAAAGTCTTATTTCGATTGTAGATATTTTACTTTCATTCTTGCAAAAGAATCTTTCTGAACGTGGAATTCTTTTAGAAGTCTCCCAAGCTGCAAAAACCTTGATTGTGGATAAAAATTATGATGCCACATTAGGTGCTCGTCCGCTTCGTCGAGGAATTCAGCAGATGGTTGAAGATGAAATTGCCGAAGGCCTTCTCATGGGTCGCTACAAAGATTTTTCAACGATTATTGTTGACGTAGAAGAGGGTAAATTGACTTTCAAAAGTGAAAGTTTATCATCGGAAGTCCCAAAAAAATAATTATTTTTGCGACGCTACATTTTCATTTTAACTAATCGAGGATTTTATGACAAAGATTCCTGCAGTTCTTATTTTTGGCCCTCCAGGTTCTGGTAAAGGAACCGTTGGTGCAAAGCTTGCTGCTACCACTTCTCTTAAGCACCTTTCTACAGGTGATATCTTTCGCGGCATTGCGCCTTCAAGTGAAAATGGAAAATTAATTGCATCTTATTCTAGCGCTGGAAAGCTTGTTCCAGATACTGCTACCGCTCAGATTTTTGAACGCTTCATCAAAGGTTTAATTGACACTAATAAATTAAATCCAGATAAAGATATGCTTTTACTCGATGGTATTCCTAGAACACCTGATCAAGTTGATTTGATTAAAGACATTGTGGATGTAAAGCATGTTTTTGTACTCGAAATTAAAGATGATGCCACAATCGTAGCTCGTCTCTTAAATAGAGCAAAAATCGAAGGCCGTAAAGATGATGCCGATGAATCGATTATTAAGAATCGCTTAGTCGAATATCGTGAAAAAACAGCTGCTGTTCTTTCTAAATATGACGAAAAGATTGTGACACGTATCGTCGGAGATAATTCTCCTGATGAAGTATTTTGCGATACTCTTCAAGCCTATATTCGTTTTACAAAGAATCCTTAATTAGAATTGGATTTTGCTAATAGGACGGTTTTTATGTCAGTATATGTAATGGTAAATGGTATTCCAGGAAACATGGGATGCATGGTGGCTGAGACTTGTGTTGCTCGCGGTTTAAAACTAGTGCCTTATTCTTTAACGGGTGAAATCGTTGAAGAAAAAGAAAAGATGGTCGCAGGCGTAAAAGTCGAACTACTAAAACCAAGTACACGTGAAAACATCATCGCTGATGTAATGAAACGTTATCCTGATATGATTTGTATAGATTATACGCATCCTACAGCAGTAAACGATAATGCAGCTTTTTATGTAAAGCACGGGATCCCTTTTGTCATGGGCACTACTGGCGGTGATCGAGAAACACTTCAAAAAT
>JAAYXQ010000020.1 GCA_012515825.1 Fibrobacter sp. | reverse complement strand
TTGGCACATATGCTTGAACATGAATTGTTTAAAGGGACTCGTAAAGTAGGCATTACTGATAGTATAGCTGATTCTGTTTTCATGTATAAGCAAGACTCCCTACAAGCCCTTATGCGCCCACTCATTCAAAAAGGGGATACCACTCTCTATCTAAAACTAAAAGCGGAACATGATTCCATTGTGAATGAGCATCGAAAAATTTTTGTCAAGGATGAACTTTGGAGTACTTATCAAGCGGCAGGTGGAACTGGGTTAAATGCGTTTACTAGTGATTTAATGACTGCTTATATCGTCACATTACCTAAAAATAAAGTGGAACTCTTTTTGTGGCTCGAAGCCGATCGTATGCAAAATGCGATTCTTCGAGAATTTTATTCTGAACGAGATGTAATCCGAGAAGAACGCCGCATGCGTTACGACGATAGGCCTACTGGACGTTTTTATGAAACTTTAAATTCTATGATTTACGAAGCCTTCCCTTATCGAATTCCTACTATAGGCTGGCCTTCCGACATTGAAAATCTTACTCGTGAAAAAGCCGCTGAACATTATCATAAATACTACAAACCAAGAAACGCTATTTTAGTTCTTGCTGGCGACCTAGATACAGCCGAAGTAATGCCTCTAATTAAAAAGTATTTCGGCTCCATTCCTCCAGGGGAACCATTTCCTGCAATTACGGTACGTGACCCTGAGCAAGCTGGAGAAAAGCGTTTAATCGTACGGCGCCAAGATGCTCCTCATTTACTCACCATTGTATTTAAAACACCAGAAGTCGGAGACTCTAAACTCTATGCTTTAGACATTGCAGAAGGGGTCTTAAATGGTCGTTCTGGTCGATTACATAAAAGACTCGTTCAAGAAGAAAATCTTGCTGTGAAAGTAAGTGCAAGTAATAGCCCAAACAAATACGTTTCTGAATTTTCAATTCAAGCAGAACTGGAACCCGATGCAGACCCTGCAAAAGCAGAAGCGATTATTTGGGAAGAGCTTGAAAAACTAAAAGTAGAACTCTTAAGTCAACGTGATTTTCAAAAAGTAAAAAACCGTGCTTATGCTTCTTTAGTCAGAAGTTTAACCGACATGGAAAATGTCGCCACCATGCTCGCTTGGTATGAAATGTATGGTGATTATCATATCTTTTTGAATTGGGCAAATGCTTTAGAAAAAGTCACTGCTCAAGAAGTACAAAAAGCGGCGCAAGAAACGTTCTCAAGGAATAAGGCCACCATTGGAATTTTAACTAAAGAGAATGCAAAATGAAATGGATTTCCCCTTTAAACAAGTTCCCTTCTAAAAAGTCTTCTACTACACCTTCAAAAGCCATCTTTAAGGAATCCTTAATGCCTTTTAAAATGACTCTTTTCTTTTTGATTCTCTTGATTTTTGGCTGCTCTTCCACTCCAGTTAAAAACAACGTTTCTGAGGTGACTCCTGTTTCTAAAACAAACGAAGAACAAGTGGTTTCTAAATCTACAAACAAAGCCTTGCCTTCTTCTTATAAAGAGATCTCTTTCCCAGAATTTACTTATGTTGCTCCACATCCAAAAGAATATCGAGTCCAACTAGATGATAGCATCACAGGTTATGTTGTTGTAGACCGCTCTCTTCCTTTAATTTCTTTCTCTATGTTTTTTAAGGAAGCCACAATTCCTTCTAACATTAAAGAAACGGCAGCACTTGAACTTCTTTCTCCGATGTTTCGTCGCGGAGGTTCAAGTGATATTTCAGCAAATGCTTTAGATGACTCCTTAGAGTTTATTAGCGCCTCCGTTCATGGTGGACTCGGCTCTTACTACAGCAAAATTTCTATCGATTGCTTATCTAAAAATTTTGAAGAAATGCTTTCTTTGTCAAAATCTGTTTTCACAAAACCAGGCTTTGATGAAAAGCAACTTGAAATTCAAAAAACGTCTTATATCACCGCATATAAACGTCGTTTTGACAACCCCGCTTCGATTCTATCGGCTCTTCGTTCCAAAGTCAATTACGCTTCTTCACCTAGATTATGGAACCCAACTGTAGAAGAATACCAAAGCGTTTCTAAAAAAGATCTCGAACAATTTGGTAAAACAAAGTTTTCAGCTAACCGCATTGTCTTTGCTTTAGCAGGAGATATTGAAAAAGACTCTGCTCTTGTTTTATTAAAAAAATATTTTGCTGACTGGAAAAAATCTTCAAAAAGAGACTTGACTCCATCTATTTTACTCTTAAAGAAGCCAGGTGTATACGCAGTAGAAAAAGATATTACTCAAGCAAATATTTCTATGAATCAACCTTTTGTTAAAAGACCTCATCCAGATTATTATCCTACTGCTGTAGCAAGTTTTATCTTAGGTGGTGGAAGTTTTTCTTCACGCTTAACCTCTAAAATTAGAACTGAAGAAGGTCTTGCCTATAGTATTTATAGTCATGCTGGAAATGATTTTAATGACACTGCCTTAACAACCATTGCTCTACAAACAAAAGCGGAAAGTGCTTTTTATGCCATTCAATTGATTATCCAAGAAATTGAAAAATTAAGCAAGGAAGGGCCTTCAGCTGAAGAACTCGAGCTTGCTAAAAAAACATTGATTGAAAGTCTTCCAAGTATGTTTGATTCTCCGTCTAGTATTGCTTCTATTTTTGCAGCTGACGAAATAGTTGGTAAATCGAAAGATCATTATCTTGAATATGTAAAAGCCATCAACGCGGTCACTCCCGAACAAATCAAAGCGATGACAGCAAAATATTTTGATCCTCAGAAAATGACAATTTCCATTGTTGGGCCTAAAAAGTCTTGGGATAAATTTGAAAATGTGACTATAATTCCTATCCAAGACCTTTACTTTAGGTAACTATAAATACAAATGCGATTCTTACTCTTTCTGTTCATTCTTCTTAGCACTACTCCATTGATCATGGCCTATGATCAAAAGAGCATGTGTTCGAGTGCAAAACAATGCCTTAAATTAGATATTGCAGGGTGCTCAGCTGAAGACAAAAAACCGAACTCTAAGATTAAATACAATGATGATTTTTGTGCACCTTATATTGAGCTCAAAAAACGTGGCGTCTCATTAGAAACAGAAATCAGTAAAGAAATTTTTGGTCGCTTAGGTAGTCAATACAGGGCCATTTATATTAACGAAGGTGTTCTTCAAACCACTCCTGGAATGATGAGTTACTTATTTGACCACATGTCTTTTACTGCTAAACTGATTAATGCATATCAAGGTGGCGCTTATTCTATCGATTATAAAACGCCTAATCGGCGTGTCTTTTCTGGAACGAATGGTAGAAGTTTATCGGGCGATTTTATTTGGGTGGCTCAAGATAGTGCAGGCCAAAAACTGGGTTTTCGAAATGTATTTTTTGGCGTAGGGCGAGTGAAAATTTTAAGATGGCATCTGACTGGAACAGCTATCGCCTTTTTAGACATGGATTCTATCGGTAAAAATCAAGTTCGCTATAAGTTAACAGCCATTGTTTTTCCAGGGAATGCGGTTCTAAATTCCATTATGCACATGGACGCTTTTAAGAATATCGTCGCAGAAAAAATCAATTTGATTATAAAAGATATTCAAGAATCCTCGTCACGCTATGCCAAAGGCGATAAAAAACCGATTGGACAAAGTAAAGCACTTCAAACTAAAAATGAATTAATCCATTTAAAAGAATTTGAATCAGTCGTTCAAGGAACCCCTTGGACTCTTGGCGACTATTTTAAGAAGAAAGGATCTTATGTCAAACCTAAATGAATTATTATCTCAAGTTACAGAACGCCGTCAAAATCTGCTTCAAAAAACAGTAAGCACAAGAACGCGTCATTTTTGCATGGTTTTAGAAGATCTTTTTGATCCACATAATATCTCGGCAGTGATTCGCACGGCAGAAGTCTTTGGCCTACAAGACGTTCATATCATTGAAGAAGATAACGCCTATAAAGTGAATAAATCCATTCTAAAAGGATCTTTCAAATGGATGTCTCTTTTTTTATACAAAAAAAGAATGGCTTGTATGGCTAATCTAAAAGCGAAAGGCTATAAAATTGCTGTGGCAAGTACCAATACAGAAAACTCCGTATTAGATCTCAATTTAGACCAACCTACCGCTTTTTATCTCGGAAGCGAATTTCATGGTAATCATCCAGACACTTTAGCGGCAGCAGACTACGAATTCAAATTACCCCAGTATGGCATTACAGAATCCATGAATGTTTCTGTCGCTGCAGGCGTTTTAATGACTTATTTAGACGTTTTTATGCAAAAAAAAGGAAGGGAGCATTATTCTCTCTCTTTAGAAGAACAAAACACTTTACTCGAAAATTGGCTTGATCGACATGTTAATGGAACTGAAAACAATTCCCCTATACAACGAATTGACGATTAAAAGCGCCTTTTTTCAGATAAAATTCATATGATCGTATCATGAATAAACTAAATTATCAGCAATAATGAAGAAGAATACTAGTTTATACTTTGCCGTTGGGCTTGTCGTTATATTAGCCGTCGTCATTCTTGTTTTCGGTATGTTTTTCTTAAACGATAAAGACCCTCGTGAAACCTTTAATACTTTTTATCTGCGATTTTCTCAAGTGAGTACACTCGTTCTAGATGATCCTGTTAAAGTGAATGGCGTTAAACTAGGGAAAGTGGAAAATATCGAACTAAGCGGTCACCGCGTCACTGTCACTGTTCGACTTCGTACCGACGTTAAAATTCCTAAAGATTCAGAAGTGCGAGTTCAAAACATCGGCATCATGGGTGAACGTCAAATTGGAATGATTCTTGGCGATTCGAGCCAATATTTTAACCCAGGTGATACCATTGTCGGTCTTTTTGATGCTGGCATTGCTGAAGCGATTGGTCTAGCAGGGGAAGTCTTTGATAGTACCAAAGTATTAATTCAGTCCGTGAAGGGCGTATTAAATTCGACTATTGCCGCTCCTGAATTTCAGGATCAATTTAAGACAATCCTAACGAAAGCGGAAGATTTGGAAGATCGCTTGATTGTGATTGTAAAGCAAACTGATCCTCAACTCAAAAAGAGCTTAAATAGCCTTAATGAAGCAACCGTAAAAGTAAACACTCTGCTTGATAATGTAGAAGAGCCTGTAAACAATCTTTTTGTAAACACTAATGGCCTAATCAAAAATGCCGATCAGTTGATCAATGAGTTGAATCAAGTTACAAATCGTTTGAGTATTCTCACTCAAAAACTTCAAGCGAAAGACAATACAGCAGGCTTATTATTAAATGATCGCGCTTTATATGATGATTTAATGTTAACAGTACATTCCGCAGATAGTTTATTCCGTATTATATTACAAGATGGCTTAGATATTAATGTGGATTTCTTTTGAGGAGTTATGATTGTTAAAACGCTTTATGTAACGAATAAACTTGGCGTCCACGCGAGACCCGCTGGAATGATTGTCGATATTACGGGACAAACAAAAAGCGATGTGACTATTATTCACGATGGTCAAAAGGCCAATGCGAAGAGCATTTTAAATGTAATGATGTTAGCGATTCCTCCAGGATCCGAAGTTCAATTTGAAATTGACGGCCAAGATGAGGAAGATGTAATGATGCAACTCGAAAGGCTTTTTCATGATAACTTCCACGAAGAATCATACTAAAAAAAGACAACGTATTGTTCTTGTGGGGATCCCAGCTTCTCCTGGTTATGCGATGGGGCATTGCCATACTATTAGCAATCGGGAAGTAACTGTCGTCGAAGAAACTCTTCCAAATGATCGGCTCGCTCAAGAAGAACAACTTTTCTTAAAAGCGGTTAATAATACCATTAAAGAATTAGCCCAGATCAAGCAAATCACAGTCAATCGACTGGGTATAGACGAAGGGCGTATTTTTGACGCCCACTTAATGATCTTAAAAGATCCAACCTTAGTAAATGGTATTTTAGATCAAATCAAAAAAGAAAATAAAAATGCGCAATGGGCGGTTCATACACAAATCACTCAATTGATTTCAACGTTTGAATCCCATAAATCCGCTTTAATGCGTGATCGCGCGATGGATCTAAAAGACCTTTACCATCGCTTAATGGGTGCTCTTGATGACTCTGGCCCAGTTATTATAGGAGATGAAATCGGAAATGGTGTTATTCTTGTCGCTCATGAATTAAATCCTAGTACTTTAATTTCTTTAAAGAAGAACCAAGTCATCGCTTTTGCGACAGACTCTGGTGGCCGGACTAGTCATGTCTCCATCTTAGCTCGCTCAATGGAAATTCCTGCTGTTTCTGGTCTTCGAAATGTTTCTGCAATGATCCAACCAGAAGACAATATTATTGTCGATGGCACTGGTGGGATGATAATCATTAATCCCAACGAAGAAGACATTCGAAAGTTCGAAGAAAAACTCGAAGTATTTAAGAGGCAGCAGCGAGAACTGTTTACGATGCGACAGCTTGAGCCAATGACTCGAGATGGAAAATACATCACTCTACATGCAAATATCGAACTTACTTCTGAAGCAGATAAAGTTTTGGATTATGGAGCGAGTGGAATTGGTTTATACCGTTCTGAATTTTTGTTTTTTAGAAAAGGGCTCCCCTCTTTCGAAGAACAATTAGAAGCGTATCAATATGTTTTAAATGCTCTTGCTCCTAATAGTGTCACTATCCGTACTTTAGATGCTGGTGGTGATAAACTTGTTGCTGATATATCTATATCCAATGAAGCGAATCCCTTTATGGGCTGGCGTTCTATTCGAGTTTGCTTAGACCAAGAAGATCTCTTTAAAGAACAGCTTAAAGCCTTACTCTCTGCAAATACTCAAGGGAATTTAAGAATACTACTTCCAATGATTTCTTCTATGCAAGAGCTAAGACGTTCAAAAGCTCATATAGAAACATGCAGAAGAGAATTAGAAGCTCAAGGTATTTTTTCTCCTAAAGTAGAACTTGGCATCATGATAGAAGTGCCTGCGGCTGTAATGCTTGTAGACAAGCTCGCAAAAGAAGTCGATTTTTTCAGTATTGGAACAAATGACTTGATCCAATTTACCTTAGCTGTAGATCGCACTAATGAATTAATCTCTTCGATGTTCCAACCTCATCATCCCGCCGTATTAAATTTGATTCATAAAACAGTGATGGCCGCACACAGAGAAGGAATACCCGTTGCCGTTTGCGGAGAAATGAGTTCGGATCCAATGAGTACCCTTCTTTTAGTGGGGCTTGGTGTAGATGAATTATCTATGACTCCTTGGAGTATCATGGAATGCAAAAAGATTATTCGTTCTATTAACTATGAAGATGTTCGTGAAACAGCACAAAATGTTTTGAAAATGGATGACACCGAAAGCGTTAATGCTTATCTTAAAAAGAAGTATTCACAAACCATTACGGATTTAGGTATCTCCAGCTTTATTTCTGCTCAAGATTTAGATGATGGAGATTCAAATTCATCATTAATTAGTAGTCTCAATGAAAATTAAAATTATTTGTTCTTTTTTATTTTTTATCGCTTGTTCAGCCTTTGCTTCCGATTCTATTATAAGCTACGAACAGCTTCCTCCTTACCGATTTCAAGATCGTGTGATACGTTATGAAAGGTCTCTTCGAGCCATGAACGATTCCTCTTTAAGCGAAGAAGCTCGTCAATTTTCTAAAGCAGCCGTCTTTTATTACTCCGAAAATTGGGACAGTGCATTTCAAGCCTACAGTCAATTAATTAAGAAAGATTCACTTTTAGAGAGAAGCGTGCTTATTCGTATGGCACGTATTCGATTTAAGCAAGGTGATATTACTGAAATGCGAAAAGTCCTCGCTCAAGGAATTTCTCTAGAAAAAGACGAACAATGGCAAAAACAATCTTGGCGTTTACGTAGTGAAGCTGTGTTGATGGATTCAACTCTTTCTGAAAATCAAAAGGCAGACTCGCTAGAAGCCTTCTTAAATAAATACCCAAGAAGTGAAGAAGCTATTACCATTCGTTATCGCTATGCTGTCTTCTTAGATCATCTTAACAAAAAATCAAAAGCTAAAAAAGCCTATTTACGAGTTCTTGCAGATCATTCTCGATTCAGCGATTCAGCCTATATTGCCATTCGAAATATTCGCGAAATCTCTGATGATGAAACGTTTGAAGAAAAACTCGCCTATGCAAAAATTACATGTAAAAAAGATTATGCCGCTGAGTGCGTGGATTTAATAGACTCTATTTTTAATCCTAAAAACCCTCCCTTAAGTAAAGAAGATAAAACAGCTCTTTTGCAAAGTAAAGCAGTCGCTCTCCGTTCACTGAAGCGCGACGAAGAATCTATTGCCACATTCAAGTTACTTCTTGACTCTATTGAAATGAAGTCTCTTTGGATTCAATCGAGTCTTCGCTTAATGAGAAAAAATCCTACTAAATACAAAAAAGAAATTAGATCTCTAGATTCTATTCTTCAAGAGAGCAAACGTTATAGTAGCGAAAATGCAAATAATCTTTGGGTTAGAGGTTTTGAACATGAACAAAACAAACGCTTTCAAAAAGCCATTGATTCTTATCAAAAATTATCTCACCCGCGTTTTAGAAACAACTCTAAAAGGCAATGGGCAAAGTTTAGAATAGCGTTTATATACTACAAACAAGGAAAGCTCGAAGAAGCAGAGAAAGCATTTTTAGAAGCTAAAAAAGAACCATTCACATGGAGCAGTAATGCGAGTCGAATGTTCTTGGGAGATATATACCACCAACAAGGCAAAGATTCTCTCGCTAAAGAAGCCTATTTAGATTGCATTCAAGATTTTCCTCTCGCTTATTATGCGCACCGTAGCCGCAGTAAACTAATTGAATACAAATTAATGGATTCTTCTCAAGTTCCTTTTGCAAGAGGCTATGAAGCTTCTGAAGAAGAAACACTCCAGTGGATTCGAAACGCTCAAAAAACAGGAAAACCTGATCCAACGTATTCTAAAGATCGCTATGATCGAATGAAGCACCTATTCCTTTTTGGTTTTACCGAAGAAGCATTTGATTTATATAATGAAGCTCGTTATAAAAATGCCAAACGTCTCGACTTCTTGTATGAATACGGAAATCTTTTTTATGAAATGGGCGAAATCGCTGATGGCTATCGACTTGCTCGTCAATTCCAAAATGTGATCGCTCGCCAAAAACTTCATCGCGCTCCCATTCGAGTCTTAAAATTTCTCTACCCTATTCCTTATCTGGATGCTGTTAAATTCAGATCTGGCGATGCCATCGACCCATTCTTTGTTTATAGCGTAATGCGTCAAGAATCGATTTTTAATTTTGAAATATCTTCTCCTGTTGGCGCTCGCGGTTTATTACAGATTATGCCAGCCACAGGAAAACAGCTTGCTAAATTAGAAGAAATTCCTGATTTTGATCCTAACATGCTTTACAATCCCTATTTAAATATTCGATTAGGTACACGCTATTTAATAGATCTCAAAAAAGAATACGATAATGATTACATGTATGTTTTAGGCAATTATAATGCTGGTCCAAAACCAACGAAACGCTGGCAAGCCGCAGGGGGTAATCTTCCTTGGGATATCCGTGCTGAAGAAATCAGCTATTGGGAAACTAGAGATTACGTAAAACGCGTCATGGGTAATTATTGGATTTATCAAGAGATCTGGAATCAACTCCCCTAATTCTATGTTGTTTTTTTTACTGACTTTAATTCCTGCTATCTGTTTTGCTTGTGGAAACATTCTTGCGAAATCAGGTCTTTCTGCTGTAGCTCATACTGTAAGTATTAAACAACCCTGGGCTTTTATAAAATTAATTCTTAGGAATAAATACTGGTGGATGGGTTTTTCATTATCTGCGATTGCAAATCTTGGATATTACCTAGCCATGGCTCTTTATGATATCAGCCTTGTCCAACCGATGATGACCTTAAATCCTGTTCTTACGGCTTTATTTGGTTTCTGGTTTTTAAAAGAGCATTTAACAAAACGCATTGTAGCTGCGATTGGGTTTGTTTTTTTTGGATTATTACTTTCAGCGTCTCATGCAGGGGAAAGTTCCAGCGTTCAAAATATTACTGGCTTATGGCTTTTCGCTGCTTTCTTTGTTTTGATTTCCATTCTTTTCAAGTTAGGCCATTCCTCTGTTGAAACATCCGATTCCTTTATTATGGGAACGGGGTTTGGCGTTTCTGCGGCATTTTATAAAAGTATGACCCTTAGTTTTGGAGAATCCATGCAGTGGACTTCTTCAGAAATAATTCAATGGATTACAGACCCACGCCTCTTTGCCTTTATTGTTACTTATATGACAGCGTACATTTATTCTCAAATTGCATTCACCAGAGGGCGAGCTCTTTTTATTATTCCATTCAGCGCTGCTCTAGGAGCTGCGATTCCAATTCTTGCAGGCACCATTGTTTTTTCAGAAAATCTTTCTCTAGAGAAGTTTTTCTCAATCATCTTTGTACTCTTAGGATCAGGCCTTTTTATTATTAAGCGAAATAGAAAGAAAAACCCTACTACCTAAAAATAGCTTTCAATGTATCTACTTCTGAAGGATTTATTTCTCGAATTGGAGAAAGCTCACCATCACTCCACTCTTTAAATATGCC
>JAAYXQ010000196.1 GCA_012515825.1 Fibrobacter sp. | reverse complement strand
CCCCCAAAACAGGCCGTCCAAAGCAGTTTGGGGGATTTTTTTGTTTCTTATGCAAAGATACAAAAACTTTATGACATTGGCAATTAAATCGTTAGATTTGTTTGAGCGAATTTACGACTATCCCTAAATAAGGACGATGCGTCATATCAGACAGTGGAAGAACTGGCTGAAGTGTTAAGACATGCTATTGATAATGGGGACATAAGAAATGTTGCCTTAACTGGTCCTTATGGATCAGGAAAAAGTTCTATTATACTAACCTTGAAGGATGAATATGGTGAGTCAGAAGGATTTCATTATCTTCCTATCTCCTTGGCAACACTACAAGCAGACGAGGAAGAAGGCGAAAAAGGCAATGATGATAAAAATGACAAACAAGATGAGAAGTGGACAGAAACACTAAATAGAAAAATTGAATATAGCATTCTTCAGCAGTTAATCTACAGAGAAAAAACTAAAACTGTTCCAAATTCAAGATTTAGAAGAATTGTGCATATAGAGCATTCTGAATTGATTCAGTATGCATTGGGATGTGTTGGTTTCTTGTTGGCTTTCCTCATAGTTTTTGAACCATCGTATGCAAAAGTAGATACGATATATGGTTTCTTGAATTTTGGGAAATGGAATGTCATATTTGATATAATCTCCTCTTTATATATTTTATATGCTCTCTACAAATTATGCATTTATTTTATTAAATCGTATGCAAATTCTAAACTAAATAAACTAAACCTTAAAGATGGTGATATTGAAATGAAAGAGGAAAACTCTATTTTCAATAAGCACCTAGATGAAATTTTATACTTCTTTCAAGTTACACAATATAATGTTGTTGTCATAGAAGATTTGGATCGATTTGAAACAGAAAAAATCTATTTGAAATTGAGGGAATTGTGCCAACTAGTAAACGAATCAAAAATCGTTGGCCGTCATATTGTATTCCTTTATGCGATAAAAGATGATGTTTTTGTAGATGAAGCCAGGACGAAATTCTTCGATTATATCTCGACTGTTATTCCTGTTATTAATCCATCCAATTCAAAAGCCAAACTAAAGGAGGCTTTGAAAGACAGAGGATTCGATGATAACGAAATACCGGATGAGGATTTGTCTGAGATAGCATTCTTCATTCAAGACATGCGTATTCTTACAAACATTGCTAATGAGTATAGCCAATACCGTTGTAAGTTGTATAATCCGGATAAAAACTATCTAAGTAGGACAAAACTACTTGCCATGATTGTTTACAAGAACTATTTTCCAAAAGACTTTGCCCAACTACATAAACGAGATGGGTTGGTATACTCTTGTCTTACTTCTAAAAATAAGTTTATAGATGAAGCATTAAAAGGACTTGAAGGCAAGAAGAACAAGTTTGAAGAAAAGAAAAAACTTATTGCAGAGAATAATCGGCGCACCCGACAAACCCTGTGGGGAGAGTGTACGGATGCTAACCCAAAACTGTCGCTAAACGATACATGAAGAAAGGTATGTCTCTGACTCCTTTCACTTGTGCCCGGAAGCATTTGATCTTTG
>JAAYXQ010000195.1 GCA_012515825.1 Fibrobacter sp. | reverse complement strand
TGATGGCGACCCAGAACTAAAGCCATTAAATGAAAATGTAGAGACGACTCTTCTCGTAGGGCCCGAAGGTGGGTTTTCTGCTCGCGAAATAGAATTGATTAAAGCTTATAGTCGAGGGCAAGTTTATTTATTGAAGCTCGGCAAAACTAGGCTTAGAGCGAAAACAGCAGCAATCATTGCCTTAGGCAAATGCTTGCATTAAAAAATTACGCCCTATTTTTTTGGCAATTATTTTGCGGCTTTAAAGAAATGATTTAATACGAAATAATTTTTTCGAAAAAAATGTGAATAATATTTTCGCGGAGAATTAATTCAGCAAAATCGTTGTAAAAATAAACATGAGCCATATTTCCAAAAATTGTTGTGAATAAAGGTTTCGCGGAAAATCCATTTCAAAAAACATGGTAAAAAGAGAGAAAACCAATTCGTAAAAATTGGTATTAATACAACATTAAAGGTATTAATTTAACGCGAGAATTGTCGCCCTAAAACCGTTAATTTATATGTAAAGACTTCTTAATGTTCTTTAAAATAAAGGAACATTTCCCGAATAGTATCTTTCAAGTCTCGCCCACCCCAATAACGCTCAATCCTTGAAGGATTGCAACAGAGATAAGGATTCTCTACAGGACGCATTCGAGCTGGATCTTCTATCACTTCTATTTTACAAGAAGAAAGAGACAAGATATAGTCTAATAAGTCTTTAATACGATGCACCTTGCCCGAACCCACATTAAAAATAGATTCCGTTTGATCTTCTTCTAAAAGCATGCGATACACATGAACGACATCGCGTACATCGGAAATATCTCTGTAAGCAGATAAATTACCAACCGCGATTTTTCCTGGAACACCTCGTTTGTCAATTTCAGCCACCTGCTTACAAAAAGAAGGGATTACAAATTGATCTGACTGCCCTACTCCCGTATGGTTAAAAGAACGAGTATTGATAATTTTTAGGCCATATTTTTTTTGGTATAAAGACGAAAAATTTTCTTGAGCTATTTTAGAGACCCCATAAGGATTCGTCGCGAGAAGAGGATCTGTTTCTAAAATAGGACGATCACAAGGAGCGTATTGTTCGCTTGAACCCACAAGTAAAATACGAGATGATAAGAGCCCTACGGAAACTAAAGAATCCAAAATATTCAAAGAACCATTGACATTCACTTGAACGGTTAAGCCTGGGTTATTCCAAGAGGCGCCCACAGAACTAATGGCCGCTAGATTCACGACAAAATCAGGTTTTACTTTTGTAAAAAAAGCATCTAGCGTTTCTCGTTTTAAAATATCAACTTCTGGAAGATCCACAGGAAAAACAGAATACCCTGCTTGAGTGAACTCTTGAACCAGATAAGGGCCAACAAAACCACTGGCCCCAATAATCGCTACATTTTTCATTTTTTTAAGGGTTTTTCTACTAGTTGCAAATCGTTACCAACCATTCGGCTAATCAAATCATTATAGCTAATAGCTCGTTTCCAACCGAGTAGTTTTTCCGCTTTAGAAGGATCTCCTATAAGCAATTCTACTTCTGCTGGGCGATAAAACTCTGGATTCACACGAACTACGACGCGATCCGTTTCTTTTAATGTAGCGTATTCTTTGGATCCTTCACCATGCCAATCTAAATGCATTCCAGCCGCCTTAAAAGCAAGAGTCACAAATTCACGTACGGTGTGAGTATCGCCTGTGGCAACCACAAAGTCATCAGCGACTTCTTGCTGAAGCATTAACCACATAGCCTCCACATAATCTTTAGAATGGCCCCAATCTCTTTTCGCATCCAAATTTCCAAGCTCTAAAACGTCTTGTAATCCATGTTTAATTTTGGCGACAGCGATGGTGATTTTTCGAGTGACAAATTCGGCACCACGACGCTCTGACTCATGATTAAAAAGGATTCCAGAGCAAGCGTACATTCCGTAACTTTCTCTATAATTCTTGGTAATCCAATGCCCGTAAAGCTTAG
>JAAYXQ010000194.1 GCA_012515825.1 Fibrobacter sp. | reverse complement strand
GCTTCAGAAGGGATTGTGATGCCTGCAAGAAAAAGCGGTAAATGGAAAACGGCATTGCAAGGAATTGGTATTGTAGTGATTCTCCTTGGTGCACTAGACCCTGTAAGTCAGATTATTCCTAATTATGATCAAATTTGGAAATACTTACCAAATACCGTGATGGGCATCATAACAGCGATTACACTCATAAGTGGCATTGATTACTTTGTGGCCTCAAAACACATCATCAAAAAATTTCTCTAGAAAT
This sequence comes from Fibrobacter sp., assembly GCA_012515825.1. GTDB lineage: Bacteria > Fibrobacterota > Fibrobacteria > Fibrobacterales > Fibrobacteraceae > Fibro-01. The sequence goes on along the minus strand of JAAYXQ010000194.1, from coordinate 1,659 downwards.
TTCTAAAAAAAACAAGTCCGCACAATAAGTTATTGTTCATTTTATCAAAATAAGGCCTTGCCAAAAAAGAGCCTGTTTACTATATATGGCATATCACCTCGACGCGGGGTGGAGCAGTTGGTAGCTCGTCGGGCTCATAACCCGAAGGTCGCAGCGTTCAAGTCCTGCCCCCGCTACTAAAAAGAGAGACTTTTTTTTAAGTCTCTCTTTTAGTTTTTAAACCCCTTTCTACAAAAATTCAAAATCAAAAAAAGGAAGGGGCAAAATAACACTCCCTTTTCTCAATGAAAATTGAAAAGAGAGAGTATTATTTGAAAAAATATTTTCCATTTCGTGCTGGGCTTGGAAAAGTTTCGCGATGGAATTTAAGAAAAAAGATTATCAATATAACGATTAAAAAAAATAAAAAAAAGCGATAATTATATTTTGCAACGAAGATTAATGAAATGGAAAGGCACAAAAAAAGAGTTCCCCATTGATGATTGAATAAAAAACACGTTATGATAAAAATACAAGATTTCCATTTCATATTTCATTAAAATAAATTTTCACTTTTCACCAATAATTTTGGCAAGATGCAAAAAGTAAAATTCCTTTCATTTTTTATTTGCACAAAAAAAAGGGTGCTACTGTAATAGTAGTCCCTTAACAAAAAAAATGAAAAAATTAGCGAGCTAAAATCTGTGAGCGAACTTTTTCTGAAACCGATTCGCCTTCAAGCACTTTTAAAAATTCTAAAGCAAATTCTTCTGCTGTACCAGCGGCACGGCTCGTAATAATATTTCGATCCCTCACAACACGTTCTTCGCTATACTTTTTACAATGAGGTTCCACTTCACTACGCACCGAAGGGTAACTCGTTACCGTATAATTCGAAACCACTTTCGCTTTCGCTAAAACTTTAGGAGCCGCACAAATAGCAGTCACCCATTTTTCGTCTGTAAAAAAATTCTGAACACATTGAATCACCTCATCACTATCAGAAAGGTTTTCTACACCCGTACTACCTCCAGGTAAAAAGACCCCTTGGTAGTTTCCGAGATATAGTTCTGAAAGAGCAGCATCGGCACGAATGGAAAGACCATGAGCTCCAATCACACGGGCATCATTGTAAATCCCCGCAAGAGTCACCTTTACCCCACCGCGAATTAAAATATCAAAAACAGTCGTAAATTCAATTTCTTCAAAACCATCCGCCATTAGAAATAAAATCTTATGCATTTAAAGCCTCTAATAAACAAAACTATGTTCAAAAAATACTTATAATCTCATCTAAATGTAATGTGAAAATAAAAAAATTCCTCTTTTTTCTTATATTTGCACTATGAGTAAAACCGATCGCATTATTCGAGCCACTGGAAAGAAAACCCCCATGCGCCTTGTTTTGGTAGATATTACTGAAACCATGAATATTATTGGGAAAAAGCATAACGCTTCCGCTTATTCATTAAAGCTCCTTGCAGAAACTGCTATTGGGTCACTTTTTTTATCAAGTTCTCTAAAATTCCAGGGAACCGTATGTCTAAAAATCATTTTTTCTGGTGATATTTCTTTTGTGCAAGCCGATACAACGCCTCAAGGCCTTATTCGAGCCATGATTCCACAAAATGAAATTCAAAAAAACAAGCATTTTGAACCAGCACTTCTACACCAAAGCGT
>JAAYXQ010000193.1 GCA_012515825.1 Fibrobacter sp. | reverse complement strand
TTTCTAATGCAGGGTATCATTTGTTAAATCCACAACAAATAATTCTCAAAAAGGTGATGGATGTTTTACGGAAAATTTTGTTCGTTATTTATATAGCGATTATTGTCTTAGGTGGGTTAATTCTTCTTATTACGCTCCATTTTGCTGGAGTTGATTTTAAAAATGCTTTGTGGATTTATGTTTTTATTTTAGCAGCTCTATTATTTATTGGCCGCCTTTTTCAAAATAAGTTAGTCGGCTGGATTGGAGAGGTGTATTCAGCAAGTTGTATTCGAATGATTACTGGAGGTGTTGTCCTTAAAGATGTCTATATCGAAGGCTCTAGTAATGTGGTACAAATTGATATTATAGCGATTACGGAGAAAGGGGTTTTGGTGATTGAGAAAAAAACAATGATTGGATTAATTCTTGGCGATGAGTATCAAAAACAATGGACTATTTCATTGAAAAAAGGAAAATTAAAATATCCAATGAAAAATCCTTTACATCAGAATTATGGTCACATAAAAGTATTGGAAGAAAAGTTTCCAGAATATAAAGATTTTTTTATTAATCTAGTTGTTTTTGGTAATAATGCAAAATTAGGAAACAAAATTCCAGATAATGTTATTACAGATCGACAGTTTTTTAAATATTATCGTTCGCTTCCAAATAGAATGAGTTCATCTCTACAGGAAGATTTTACTTCACTTTTAACGGGATTAAGTAAAAATCGCGAAGAAGTAAAAAGAAAGCATAAAAACAAAATTAAACAATATAAATAGTCTCCCTTATTTTCCATTTGCCAAATTATTATAATCATTTTATATTTGTAATCATTACAAAATTAAACTTAAAACAAAATGCGTTTAGCGCATAGGAGTTAATATGAAAGTATGGGTTTGTTCCGTTTGTGGTTATGTTCATATGGGTGAAGAACCAGCTGAAGTTTGTCCTGTTTGTAAGGCACCAGCTTCAAAGTTTAATCTTAAAGAAGAGTCAAAAAAAGAAAAGACATGGATTTGTGCTGTTTGTGGTTACAAGCATGTTGGTGAAGAGGCTTTGGATGAATGCCCTCAATGTAAGGCTCCAAAATCTAAGTTTAAGCTTCAAGAAATGAGTCTCACTGAAAAAATAATTTGGGCTGATGAACATAAAATTGGTGTGGCGCAAGGATTAGATGAATGGGTCGTTCAATCTCTTCGTGAAAACTTTACTGCGGAATGTACAGAAGTCGGTATGTATTTGGCGATGAGCCGTCAAGCCGATCGAGATGGCCTTCCAGAAGTAGCAGAAGCTTACAAACGCATTGCTTTTGAAGAAGCAGAACACGCCGCTAAGTTTGCAGAGCTTTTAGGTGAAGTGGTTCATGCCGATACAAAGAAAAACTTGGAACTTCGCGTGGCTGCAGAAGCAGGCGCTACAGAAGGAAAGCTTGAATTGGCGACTAAAGCGAAGGAGCTTGGCTACGATGCGATTCATGATACCGTTCATGAAATGTGCAAAGACGAAGCTCGTCATGGTTCTGCATTTCAAGGCTTATTAGGTCGTTATTTTAAGTAATGGAAGAGGGGAGTAATCCCTTTTTTATGCAGACGCACTCAGAAATTCTTCAAAACAAAGGGATACGGCCTTCTGTACAGAGGGTGCGTATCCTTAAGTTTTTAATGCATTCTAAAGAACATCCTACAGTAGAGATGATCTTTAATGCGCTTTTGCCTGAGATGCCTAGCCTTTCAAGAACAACGGTATATAATACGGTTGAGCTTTTTAAAGAAGTTGGTTTAGTGCAAGTATTAGACTTTGGGCGAGGTGTTTTAAGATACGATGGAGATCTTTCGCCGCATTCTCATTTTGAATGTGAAAAATGCGGTGCTGTTTATGATCTGGATATTAAGCCTCAAGAAATATCAAAGAAAATGCCTAGGGGATTCAAAGTACATCAGACGTATTTTTATGTTTTTGGGCTTTGTTCTCAATGCAAAAAAAATGAGAAGAATTAATTCCGCGAAACTTTGATTCAAAATCATCTCGCGAAATTATTCTTTTGAAACATATCAAAAAAATAATCTCGCGAAATGCTAATTCAAAAAATGTGCATCGTGATTTTGCAAAAATGGAGCTAGCGAAAAGTTAATCACAAATCGTAATCTCGCGAAAATATTTGCCTGAATCAAATCGAAAAAGAATCACCTGAAAATAATTGTGAATCAAATAAAAAAATATTTACTCGAAAAAAAATGCCTGAATCAAATAAAAAAATATTTACTCGAAAAAAAATGCCTGAATCAAATCGAAAAAATAATCTCGCGAAAATTATTCGTATGAAACATATCAAAAAAATAATCTCGCGAAATGCTAATTCAAAAAATGTGCATCGTGATTTTGCAAAAATGGAGCTAGCGAAAAGTTAATCACAAATCGTAATCTCGCGAAATTATTCACCCGAAAACTATTATCAACTAATCTTTAATTTTATCTAATACTTTGTTTGGCCCGATGATGAAAAGAACATCGCGTTCTTGTAATATATAGTCGGCCAAATTTCCAAGCTTTGGTTCTATTTCTAAAGGGTCTCTAATCGCGATGACTTGTACGCCATATTTGGAAGTAAGAGAAAGCTCTTTTAAGGATTTCCCAATAAACTTTTCTGGGCACGCAAGCTCAATAATAGAGAACCCTTCCATAAAGGGAAGGTAGTCGAGCATATTGGGGCGATTCATTCTTTCTGCAAGCGAAATAGACATATCTCGTTCTGGGTGGAATATATCAGAAACGCCAAGTTTTTCTAAGATCGTAGTATGAGCTGGGCTTGAACTTTTTGCAATGATGTGCTTTACACCCAGTTCTTTTAAGTTTAAAACAGTGAGTAGTGAGGCTTCTAAATCTTCGCCAATGCAAACGACAACGCTATCTACCTTAGTTAGCGGAAGAGCGGCGAGCTGCTTTTTTCTGGTGCTATCAGCGACAGCTGCCTGAGAAACAGAGGAGGTGATGTCTTGAATTTTTTCGGGGCTTGAGTCTATTACAAGTACATCATGGCCAAGAGCTGTTAAGTGGCGAGCTAAAAAATAGCCGGAGTTTCCAAGACCAATGACAACAAATTGTTTAGATGACATAGTGTAATCCTTTTATTTTAACCCACCATTATATCTTCTTCTGCAAACCACATTCCAGATTCAGAATCTTGGCGTGCCACAGCAGAAATTAAAAATAATGGTCCCATACGGCCAATAAACATAACAATACAAATTATAATACGACCTGGATCTGTGAGTTGTGGGGTTATGCCTAGTGAAAGGCCACAAGTACTATAAGCACTTGCTACTTCAAATAAGATTTTGATGAAAACGGAACTTTCTTCACCAACAATGGTTGCCGTTGCTGCTTCTGTATGCAAAAGAATAAGCGTCGCTCCTACAAGCACCACAATGGCGATCACAAAAATTCGAACGGCTCGATCTACGGTTTCTTCTGGAATGGTACGCCCTAAAACTTGTGTTTTTTGTCGTCCTAAAAGGCGATTAAAGCCGAGTAATGCAATCACAGCAGCTGTTGTTGTTTTGATACCGCCGCCGCAGCTTCCAGGGTTTGCTCCAATGATCATCATAATGATGACTAAGAAAATGGAGTTCAGGGAAAGCGTTGCCATATCAATAGTGTTTAAACCAGCAGTTCGAGAAGAAATGGAAATGAAGAATGTAGATAGCATTTTATCTATAAAAGATAAGTCTTTGATTGTTGTCGAAGATTCTGTAAACCAAAGAATTAGTCCTCCACCTACAATAAGAAAGAGAGTGCAAAAGGCAGCAATTTTTGTATGAAGAGAAATTCGTTGAAATTCTCTTGTTTTGAGATTGAATAGGTGTTGCATTTCGGTGATGGCTAAAAAACCAAAGCCACCTGCAACGACAAGAATACATGTGGTTGTATTCACAACAGTATTGGTTTGAAAACGCATTAGAGAATCAGGAAACAGAGAAAAACCTACATTACAAAAAGCACTGACCGCATGGAATAGAGAAGAGAAAAAACGATCGTAAGTGTGTAATTCTTTGAATTGTGTAAAATAGATGAGAGTTCCAAACAATTGAAGTAAGAGTGTAAAAGGAATAATGGCTCTTAAAATTTTAGTCGCATCTACATTATTTTCTGTGGTGAAGGTGGATAGTAATACGGATTGTTGATTAAAACCAGGCCTCATTCCCGCAAGTAAAATCAACGTAGTAGAAACGGTCATGATACCAAGTCCACCGATTTCCATGAGAAATAGAATGATCCAATGCCCTTGGTGCGTGTATGCCGTGCCTATATTTAATACTGAAAGCCCTGTGACACAAACTGCAGAACAAGCAGTAAAGAGTGAATCCAGAAAACGAACAGGCTCTGCTTTTGCAAAGGGGAGCGATAATAAGATAGTGCCAAATAAAATTACGGAAATATAGCCGAGTACAACAATTTGAATCGCATTCCAGCGTTTCTTTTTTGTTGCCTTAATTTTAGAGAACGGCATCTCTTCGTATCGTGATAATAACATGAGAAAAAATTTATAAAAAAATAGGGCTGCCTAAAAAAAGAATAAAGACTACATTTGTGAAGTGAGTCGTTTACGTTCCATTTTCATGCCTTTGGCGATTATTTTAGGTATACTCCTACCTCAAGCACATGTTTTATCTTTTTTGATGCCCTATTTGATCGGTATCATGATGATTCTGACTTTTGCATCTAGAGTGCCTCGTCAAGAACACGGAGAAACTTTCGGGATCGTTTTAAAATCTTCTCTAATGAGTCTTCTTTTAATTGTTCTCTTGTATTTCACGTATCGCTTTTTCAATTTACCCAAAGAGTTTTTTCTTGCTGGCTTGATTATTGTTTTAGCTCCTCCTGCAAATGCAGCTCCTGCGATGGCTAAAATCCTTGGTGGAAATTCGATCTTAGCTTTGAAAATATTTATTTCTGGTCACGTGATTGCTTGTATTTCGATTCCTTTACTATTTGGCTATTTCACAAATACGGATGAAAGCTTTATAGGCATGTCTAAGCAGATCTTTGGTTCTATTCAACCAATCATCACGATTCCTCTTTCGATTGCCTTTGGCCTCCGCGCTTTTTACCCTGAGATCGCTAGACGGATTGTTTCTTTTCAAAAATATACTTTAGTGGTTTGGATGGTTTCTGTCTTTATCATTATTGCAAAAGCTAGCTACGATATTCGTGAAATGGGCTTTATGTCTTTATGGGAAAGCGGTATGTTCCCTCTATTGGGTGGGCTCTCTTTATTTTTATGCGTATTTCTTTTCTTCATGGGCTGGCTTTCTTCGAGAAAAAAACATCCTATTGAAGGGGCGCAAAGCATGGGACAAAAAAACACCACGCTTATTATTTGGATTACTCAAATGTACGCAGGGCCAATAGCTGCGATTGGGCCAGTTTTTTATGTTGTTTGGCAAAACTTAGTTTTAAGTTACATGAGCCGAGGCAAAAAGAATAAAAAAGATTAACGAAGAATTGATTCGTAAACTTCAATTTGGTTTTTAATGATGGGTTCCCAGGAGAAGTATTTTCTGATATGGGCTCGCGCACCAGTAACTAGCTTTTGAGACAAAGCTTCGTCGGATTCGAGCTTTAAGAAGGCATCGGTAAGAGCGTCGCTATTTTTAGCTTCTACAAGAAGGCCTGTTTCATGATCGATAATCACATCGGGAATGCCGCCAACATTAGAGGCAACAACAGGAAGGGCATATTCTATGGCTTCAATCAGCACAACGCCTAAGCCTTCTGTATCGCCCTTCTGATCGACGATCGCGGGCAAAACAAAGACATTCGCTTTTTGATATTCTTCTTGTAGTTCTTTGGAAGAAAGTTTCCCTGTGAAGACAACCGTCTCGGGAGCGATTTCTTTTGCTTTTTCCATTAAAGAAGAGGTCAAGTCGCCAGCACCTGCAATACGTACTTCAAAACGCGAAGGATCTAATTTTGAGGCTGCTTCTATTAAATAAATTAGACCTTTTCGCTCAATGTGACGGCCTACAAATAAAATGCGAAATTTATTTTTTACAGGATGCAATTCTGTACTTACTTGAGAAGATAAAGTCGTTCCATAAGGGCTACAATACACCTCTGTTTTTCGAAGGGCATTTATTTTTTGAGCGGTAAAATGACTGTTTGCAAAAACGGCTTGACTTTGGCTTAAGATAAAGCGAAGGACAGGAGCGACCCAAGCATGCTTTCTAATTAAAAGAAGCTCGGCGCCGTGAAAGTTCAAAAGCATCGGGATTTTAAAAAGCTTAGAAGCACCAAGTGCAATTAAACCATGAGGGAATGGCCAGTGAACATGGAGAAGATCAAACTTTTCTTGGCGACACAACTGCAAGCATTTTATAAAACCACTAATAATATAGGGAATCGCAAGCAACTGCATCCAGGGCTTGTTAGCCATTTTAGAAGGAGCCCCTTCATCATGTGTTAAAATTTCTAAAGAGGGTTTGGCATAGCGAAAACGGTGTACTGGAATCCCGTCAATTTCGTGCGATTTTAACCCTTGATAAGAAGGGCAAAGGATTTGAACTTGAACTCCAGCTTCTTTTAGCTTTTTTACAGAGGTACGTAACCACGGGACTTCTGAATCTTCATCAAAGCGCGGGTAAACAGATCCAATGATTAAAACTTTCATGTGGACTTTTCTTCCCCATTAGGTTTGGGAATGACAAAGTCTTTTAAGCAGGCAGGGTAAACAAAAGCCCTAGTCCCTTTTTGAAGCGTATTAGAGATATCTCCAATTGTCAAACGACAAAATTCACTGATGCGACCTTGAAGTCGAATCCACCCTTCCATTTTTGAATCGAGCAATAGAAGTCCAATTCCTGCATCGTCTTGTAAAAAGCCAAGAACGTCTGAACCCCTTTTCTTGATGGCCATGCTACGTAATGCGGCTTCCCAAAATGCAAGCTCTTCTGTGTCGTCTTTTAGAGTAGCTTTGATTCTATTAAAATCCATTTCGACATAAACAAAAGAACTTTTATATTCATCCGTTCGGACAATCTCTTCCTGGATACGCAGTTCGAAGAACTCCGCAGGATATAGAATTAAGTCATATTTATGGTTTTTAATCCCATTGAAGATAATTTTCTTCATCATAATATTAGAATTTAGTCTATTTTATGAGTATGCAACGATTGCTTAAATTAAAAAAAGCGCTGAAGAGCAGCTTTATTACCACATCTGTTGAAGTTTTACGCTCTACAAAAGTGCCCATAAGGTATCGAACCTTAACTCCTGAAGAAATCGAAACTCTAGAAAAAAACGGAAATCGATGCGATGACTGGTCTCTAGTTTCTGTGGAACCCAATTTTTCACCTGAGAGAATCAATCAATCCATTTTTGTAGGCGAGGTCCGTTTACCTGCATTTTTTGGAACAGTTTTGCTTCCTGGAGACGTCTCTTTTCCAACTGGGATTTACTATAGCTTAGTTCATAATTGTACGATTGAAAATGCGCTCGTTCATCGAGTGGCGATGCTTTCTAATGTTCTTGTGCGTTTTGGTGCTGTGCTTCAAAATGTAGGGTCGATCGTTTCTAGTGGGAAAATTAGCTATCAGACAGGATCCGATATTGTCATAGGTAATGAAATGGGTGGTCGTCCGTTGTACGTTTTCCCAGATATCACCGATGAGTTGATTGACGCTCAATTGCTTCAAAAAATGAATGAAGAAGTACAAGGATCGTTTGCTGAGTTGATTAATACTTGGCGTCAAGAAGTCTCTTTACCTTTTGGCGTTGTAGATAAAGGCGCTGTGATTTCAAATACGAATATTGTCCGCAATAGCTGGATAGGCCCTCACGCGAGAATTGAAGGGGCGTCTAAAATCAGAAATACAGTCGTGCTCAGTAGCCTTGAAGAACCTTGTAATATTTATGATTCTGTAATTATTGAAAACTCCAATGTGCAAGAAGGCGTTAAAGTACATTCTGGAGCATTAGTTAAAAATTCTGTTTTAATGAAACGAGTGAAGGTTGGGAATAAGGCCATTATTAATTCTTCGATTATTTCTTCATGTTGTCATATTGAAGAAGCCGAAGTAACGTGCTCTTATGTAGGGCCTCTTACTCAGATGCATCATCACTCACTTTTAATCTCTACGCTTTGGCCTATGGGCGGTGGCAATTTAGGCTATGGTGCCAATGTGGGGAGTAATCATACGGGGCGTAGGCCAGACCAAGAATTGTATGCGGGTCAAGGCTTGTTTTTTGGTTTGGGTGTCAATATCAAATTCCCAGCGAATTTAAAAGATTCTCCTTTCTCGATCATTGCGACAGGAGTCACTTGCGAGCCACAGCGTTTAATGTTCCCGTTTAGTTTGATCAAGAAAGGGACGCATAGCGATCCTTCGAAAAGCTTTTTGAATGAATTAATCCCTGGTTGGAACTATGCGAAAAACGCATACGCATTAGATCGGAATTTCTATAAGTATAGCATCCGTGGTAAAGGTTTTGTGGACGTTTCTTTTGGAGCTCTATCTCAATCAGAATTAGTCAAAAACGTTTTTGACGCCTACCAAAGGCTTCAAGTGAAAACGATCAAAGACGTTTATTTAAAAGAAGATATTCTTGGTTTAGGGAGTAATTACCTCAGAGAAACGGTGCGTCAAAATGCACTCAAAACGTACCGTGAGTTTTTAGAACGATTTGTTTTAGATGCTTGTGTTTCGGCTATGGAAGCGGATTCTAGCTTGTTAATGGAATCTCCAAAAGATTTTCGAAAGAGCTTTTCAGGGGAAGTACTTCGAGAGATTACAAAAGACTGGGCTTTCCCAGAAACCGTCGCCGACTTGTTGAAAAAATATAAGGCTTTAGAAAAAGAATGGTTTGATTGTGTATTCAAAGGTCTAGATCGAGACGCTGTGCGTGGTCGAGAGATTTTTGATGATTACGATGAAGTTCATTTGCCAGATAAGGCTTTCATAGACTTTGAAAAGCAACGGATCGAAGAGTCAAACAAAAGAGTGGCTTTGCTTTCTAAAGAACTTCGCTTAGAAGCCTAAGGCACAAAATGTTTTTTTGGCTAGTTGTTTTATTAGGAATAGAATTCGTTTTCCGAGTGGCTTTAGAAATTCGGGAAGCGCGTCTTTTCTCTCGCAAAAATCGATTTGCGCTCTTTCGAGTGATTCCTTTTATAAACGATTTCGTCCCGTTTCCAGAGAATCGGGATCAAACAGAAATAAGCAATCCCTTTGTTAAGTTTCATGAAGAAGTACACGAAAAACTACATCATTCAATGACACGGCTTTTATTAAAAGGCGTTTTTTTCTTTCTAAGTATTTTGGGGATTTTTTATGTGATTGGTCAGTTGAGAATGTCTTTAGTGGAAGTGGTGATTCTCTTTCATTTGGCTTTATTCTTTTTGCAAATTCCTTACCACTATTATATATGGCAGCAAGAATTTGAAGCCGATGCTTATGCGGCTAAAAAAACAAGCATCACTCAGGCTAAAAAGCAGTTTCGCTTACTTGCAAATCAAGAGATTCCTTACAGCACTTTTTTCGCGTTACTTTATAGAGAACATCCTCCTGCTGCACTACGCCTAAAAAAAGTCATTTCTAAGTTTTCGTAATTTTTTTACTGTCGTTTTTTACGAAACGCTCATTTGAAAAGCCTGTCCATTTTCGCTGGGATTATTTTCACGAGAATCATTTCTTGAACTCGTTACTTGAAATTTGTTTTGCGAGATTAATATCGTAAGACACGCTTTTTTGTGTGATATTCGTTATCGCGAGACTAATTACTTAAAAAAAGGTTGCGATGCCCTATTTCTTTTTTTACTTTATGGCTAGTGTTCCGGAGGAAAAATGAGAAAATATATCGTCATTTTATTTTATATCTTGTGTGGATGTCAAGGAAATACAACTTCTGATGATGAATTAGCTAAAAATAATCCAATGGCTTTTTCTGTTTTACTAGCGATGTTTGAACAGGAAAGTGCCCCTGATTTTGATTCGAATGTTTTAGCATATGCAAAAATACCTGCCTTTGACGATGATTCTGCGGGCATAAATCCATTACCATTTAATGATATCGTTACTTATTTTCCTAAAACCGCATCGTTAATTTTGAAGCATAAAAAATGCGACTTCTATATAATAAAGCAAAAAAAGGATAACTCAAATTCTTTTGATGTTCTTCATTCTATTTCGCCAGAGGGTGCTTTGATATATCATTTTGTGCCTACGACTCCAAAGGGAGATGTTTGTAAAGCTATTCGCTCTGTTGATTATTGGGCGTTTTTAGTCGAGGATTGTTCTCGTACTTTAAATCAATCAATTCCGATTCGTTATAAGACGCATGAAAGTTCTTCATGGAAATGTGATGATGTAATCCCTTTTAATACCCAAGAGGAATGGATTTCACCTTCTATATTGAAAATTTAATGCGTTTTTTGGGGCAAAACGGTTAATTCATTTTAATTCGATGCATATTGGCAGAAACGACTATTCGAAGTATTACGGTGAAATTTACAGAAATAATTTGTGAATTTAATTCATACTTTTTGATGAAAAAACTTTTTCAAAGTATTCCTTAAAAATGCTTATTGGAAAAGTTCTGTGAAAAAGAGAAGTCTTAAATTAGTTGGTATTTATTACGGAGTATTTTTATGTAGAAACGACAAATCGATACTTTTTACATAATTCAGATTCAAATCTTAAAATGATACCTTTTGTTACATATTTTGAAATTGTTTTGAATAAATTAGCATGTAGCACCCTTTTTACACAGAAAATAAAATGAGGTGTTTATTAAGTGCCTTTTTTTGAGTATTTTAAGAACATGAAATACCTTACCTATACTTTATGGATAATATTTTTAGCCTCTTCGCTTGTCTTTTCTCGCCCAGCAAAACCTGGTGTGATTTCTGTAAAACAATCAGATAGTTCTAGTCTTTCTATCCGTGAGTTTGGTGATGAACATTATCATTATACGACTACGGAAGATGATTATTTAATCGTTAAAAATGAAAAAGGTATTTATGTTTATGTTGATGAAAATGGATCCCCTTCCAAAATTGAAGCGAAAAATAAAGAGAAAAGAACAGCTAATGAAAATACCTTCTTAAAAGGGATCGATCAAAAAAAGGTAAAGGCAAAACATAAAAGTAAGAGGCCGAGTTCTTATCCACAGCAAGATAGAAAGCTTAATTTTAATCGCCAAAGTCGATCAATAGATGTCTCTACAACAGTACCGCAATTATTAAAAAGACCAACGGCAAAATTATGGACAGCAGGAGAACGATACATTCCTGTTCTTTTAGTATCTACTTTAGATAAGGCGGCAGGAGATTCCGCCCTTTTTCATCGTTTTCTAAATGAGCCTGGCTTTTCTGAACAGGGAAATATTGGAAGTCTCAGAGACTATTTTTTGATTTCTTCAGATAGTTTATTTAAACCTCACTTTGATGTATTCCCTATTCAGCTCAATAAAAAATTAACAGATTATGTGAATGGTGGAGATTTTTTAGAAGGTCAGTTTATTAAAGAGGCTATTGATTTAATGGTTCAGAAGCCCTATTTTTCTGGATCTAAGTACTGCCTCAGCGAAACAACAGTCGATGGATTTCTTTTTCTTTTTCCAGGAAAAGAAGAAGACGCTCTAAAAATACATGAAGATTTTTGGGGACATCAATATTGGATGGAATGGAATGGATCTACTTTTAATTATAAGCCTTACCAAGCGGGAGGTTTTTCTTTTAATACCTATGCTTTTTTAGCACAAAAAGAAGATGGGAATGAATCCAATTTAAATGAATTAGGCATTTTGGCTCATGAGTTTAGTCATGTCATGGGTTTATCCGATCTTTATGCTTATGATTCTAATAATAATTTTATTTCTGGCCCTAATCCTTGGGATGTGATGACGCAAGGGATGTATAATAGTAACGGTCGAAAACCTCCTAAATATTCTGCTTTTGAACGAGAATCTATGGGATGGCTAACTTTAACTGAGCTTTCAGCGAGTGACGAAATTTATTCACTAATGCTTTTAGATAAAATGGAAGCTTATTCTGTTACGAATCCAAAAAATAATAATGAATATTATGTGATCGAATACCGCCCTAAGGTAGGTTTTGATTCAGGAATCAACAATACGGGTGTATTAGTTTGGTATATAGACTATGATAGTAATGTTTGGGATAACAATAACCCTAATGATGATCCTAGTCACCAGCGTGTGGCAGTTAAAGAGGTTCTTTTAGGTACTCAGTCAAGTAAAACTTCTTATTCTCCTTTTACTTTTTATGAC
>JAAYXQ010000192.1 GCA_012515825.1 Fibrobacter sp. | reverse complement strand
TTCGCCCTTTTATTTTTTCTGTACCTTGTGGTGTTACAATAGAAACTTCTCGGAACTTTCCTATAACAGGGCTAACAGATTCAGCACGAGCATTTGTCACTAATTCAACACCATCTTGTTCAGCAAGTTTTGCAAGACATGGATCGAATTTTTCTCGGTTGAGCATAATACCAGTATCTTTTTTTATGGATTCCACCGTGGTCCCGCCAGGACCATAGACGAAAAGTCCATCAATAATGGTTTCAATGCAATCTTCATCGATTGGACCATAAGATTCGATATCTTCTAAAGTAGTACTTGCTTCTCCGCAGCGAACGGGAAATCCGATTTGTTCTCTTTTCTCAATTAATAAAACGCTATGGCCATATTGAGATAAACGGCGAGCTATAACAGAGCCACCTGGACCTGCGCCAATAACGATAACATCATATTCTTTATTTTTCATCAGGTATTTCTATCCAATTAAGTACACCAGCAGGACAAGCTCGAACGCATATACCACAGCGGTTGCATTTATCATGATTGATTTGCAAATCTAATCCATACATGTCAAGAGCCATTGTTGGACAAACGCCAACGCATCCTGCACATTCTAAACAATTTTTTCGGTCATGGGATAATTTTTTCACTTTCTAAAAATACAAATAATCTCAAATGAGCGTTTGAAAAATATGTGGAAAATCCAAGAATTTATTAGAGACTTCTAAATCAGGCGGGAAATGCTTATATAATAGATACAAAGAAGCCGTTATAATAGATAACTGCTTCTTTGATTAATGGAATTCAAGTGAGTAATAAAAGAATTTATTGCTTTATTTTTCTTCTTTCTTTTTCATTTCTTTTTTACATTGATACATTAATTTATCTGCTGTGCTTAGCATTTCATCCATGTCTTTATATAAATCCACTGAATGGCTAATTCCATAAGCAAAAGATATATTCTGATCAATGATGGTAACGGCTTTTACTGCGTCTTGCATTCGTTCTGCACAAATATCTGCACCACGCTTATCTGTATCAGGGCATAAAACCATAAACTCATCACCACCCATACGGAATAGCATATCCGATTCTCGAAGCAGTTTTTTAATAGCGGCCACAACGGAGCGCAAAAGTAAATCACCTGCTTGATGTCCATATTTATCGTTTACTCTTTTTAATCCATTCAAATCAAAGTAAATCAATGAAAAAGGAGTCCCATAACGTTTACTTCTTGCAAACCATTCTTTAAGAGTGTACATGGCATGACGTCTGTTATAACACTGGGTTAGATCATCTGTTAAAGAAATATCACGTAAGAAGTTTAATGTTCTTGCTAACCTAATATGAACATTGACTCTGGCGAGGAGTATTTCTGGCACAGAGGCTTTACTTACAAAGTCAGATGCACCAGCATGAAATCCTCTTGTAATGCTTTCAAAATCCTCTCGTCCAGTTAGGAAAATAATTGGCAGGTCATCTAGTGCATATTGCTGTCTAATGCGTAAACAGACTTCATAACCGTTTAATTTAGGCATATTGATATCTAACAGCACAAGATCTACTCGCTCTGTTTCTAAAAACTGAAGAGCATCTTCACCAGAAGAACAAAATGCCACTTTATAGCCTACCTGAGTAAATAATTCTTCGGTTTTTTGTAAGATGGATGGATTGTTATCTACAATTAGGATTTTTTCTTCAATCATAAAAGCCTGCCTTTTAACGATATGAATTTTAAGAAGATGCAAATGATCTTATAAAGGGAGAGATAAGATTTTAAAATACTCTTTTTTTGAATGAAAAAGATTTTTTAGCAAAAAGAGATATTTCATCTTTTCATAAAAAAACGTTTTTATCCCATTTCACTCAATTTTTTTTAAGACCTTAGGTAAAGTGGGTCGCTTTTTTTTGATGATAAAAAGATGAAATTAGCGAAAATTCTTAATAATCGCGGTTTTATAAGATAAGCAAGAAAAAATAATACTTGAAAAAGGGAATTATAATAGTTCAACAATAATAGCCTAAATAAACTTTAATTTAGTCGCAGTTGGAATAATACCTCTTTGGTGGCAGAGGCTAAAGAACAGTTCTAGAGATTCTTTTCTTTCAGAAGTAAAAGAATAGTCTAGAGAATCATAATAAGAGAAAATGGTTCGGGCTGGTAATTGAACTGGATAATTCTTTAACCACGTTTCAATAGCTGTTTTAGGGCTTTTTCTAAAAGAGTTAACGTTTTCTTCAGTGGCAGTTAAGAATAGATCCAAAAGATCTTTTTTCTCTTTCACAAGAGCATTTTTATGAATAATCCAAGCACCAAAAACAAAAGGAAGGTGTTGCCATTCTTCCCATAAGGATGCGAGATCGTAGCTATAGGAAAAGTGGTTTTCATATGTTTCAAGAAGTGCTTGATCGCCAATCAGGAGGCGGGCTACGTCTTCTTTAGGGTCATAGGCTCTATTGCGTATATATGTAGGAGTAATATGAAAACGAAGTGAAAGTAATATGTCTAATAGAGCTATTGAAGTATCGCTTTGATTTGTTAAATGGATGTTTTTTTGATTGAGTTCTAATAAAGGTCTTTGGCTAAATAGTTTTACGGATTGGACTTCAAAACGGCATGAGGTACAAAGTTTTGGAGATAAAAGAAACAGTTCAGGATTTTTTGCAAAAGTGATAGAAGAAGCTGGGGCTAAGTCTATAATATTTTTGTTCAAAGCTTCATTATGAGCTCGAGGAGTGCCATCAATGAATAAAAAGTTCGGAAAATTTTCATTTTTCGTAAAAAAATTGTAAAAGAAGGGGGCACAGACCAAAAAAGGGATACGACCGATATTGAGATTCATAAAAAAAAAGGTAACTTTTTACCAATGAGTTACAATATCGTTTTTAACACTTTTCAAGATAATCGAAGAACATGCCAAAATTTCATGTAAAGAAAACGTCCCTTGGGGATGATCAAACCAGTCTTATTTTTAAAGGGAAAGTAATAGAGGGTCCCATCAATCGGGGAATGATTCTCGAAATTCCTATTACAGAAGCAGCGGTGATTAGTGTCAAGGTATATGACATTGTTCACTTCGAAAAGCAAAAAGATGAAATGAAGAAAGTCGGTTTAGTCGTTGATTTTTATGGAGCACCAGATGATTTAGATGTCATTATGGGCTTAAATATTGTTGATGAAGAACTAAACGTAGTAGAAGCCCCTGTTGGTTCAGAAGTTTGATCTTCAACCTAGAGGGCTGGTTCATTTTTATTTTAGTTGTTTTTGAATAATTAATTTGTCTGTATTTTAGATTTCAATAAGAAAGCCAGCTCGGATGTAAAAGTAGTCGTCTTTCTTTTTTAGTTTCTGATAGCCAGCCATGAGTATTAGAGAAGAGTAATCTCCATTTTTAATATCTATACCAAGGCCTGCGCTCCATACGAATTGATGATCGCTTCCAACTGCATAACCATAATCGGCAATGATTAGAGGGAGAACTTGCTTGCCTATTGGGAGTCTTATCCATACACTCCCTGTCACAGGGATAAAAATAGTTTTATCAATTTCTTGATAGTAACCACCAGCACCAATAAAAATCATTTGATCAATAGGAAGCCAGAGATGGCCTCCTAAGCTGATATTGGCTCGGTCTGGTTTTGGGGCAGTCGTTAATGCTCCAACGGAAAGATCCATGGTTAAAAGAGCATTAGCGTTAGGGACAGCAACAGAAAGAGAAAGAATAAAGCAGATAAGGAAAGAAATGCCCTTGATGGAAACAGCATTGGTTTGATCATCAGTACGTGCTTCACGTTGCCATCCGCCACCTTTTTCGCGTAGAAATGATAAGAAGAAACCTTTAAGTATTGCTGTATTCATAGATAAAAAATAAAATGCGCTTGGAATTAAACGAAGTGCTCCTATTAAAATTAATAAAGTGAAAAAGACAAAGGAGCCAATATAAATAGGCTTTTTAGTTAATATTAAGACTAAGTTAGAGAGAATTAAAAAAATGCCTAAATGAGGTGTAAACCAGCGAAGGAGTTTATGAGAGAAAAATAAATAGGCTAAAAGAGGACGAAATGGATTTAATAACGGTAAATAAGAAAGTAAGAAATTAAAATTTGCTCTTCCAATACGGACTTTTCGACGGAACTCACCAATGGATTCTTTAGATGTTTGTTCTGTGCCTATTGCTGTCGAAACAAAAGTCGAGAAAAATCCTTTTTGAAGTACTTTTACAGTAATAAAGAAATCATCCATTACGCTCTTGTTTGTAGGAAGAGGAGTGTATAGTTCATTTCGAATAGCGTAGAGAGCACCGTTGCCTCCAATTAATCGATCTAAAACCCCTTCAAAACGTTTTATTTCAGATTCTAAATCCCAATAAGAGCTTTCCCCTTGCCCGAGAATACTACCACTATAATCGGATAAAATTAAATGACCACAGGAGCAACCAACTTTTGGATCTTCAAAAGGAGCTACAATTTTGCGAACCACATTTGGAAAAAACAATGTATTGGCGTCACAAAATAGAAGGATTTCACCTTGGGCTTCTTTTTGCAAACGATTTAACATTGCTGCTTTGCCTGCATTTTTTTCAGCTTGAATTAGGCGAATCCCTTGCTCTTTGTATTTTAAGATGATTTCTGCAGTTCGGTCAATTGATCCATCATCACCAATAAGAATTTCAAGTTTTTCCTTGGGGTAATCTAGTTCAAGTAGGTTTTGGATCTTTTTTTCAATAATGCCCTCTTCATTGAAAGCAGAAATAAGAATAGAAACCTTAGGCTGGAATTTTCCAGAAAAAGACTTGTGTTTACGCTTAAAAAACTCACTTACAAAAGGAAGAGTTATAGGAAAAACAAGATAACAGTGAATAATTAAACATAAAGAAATCCAAAATACGATTTCGCTGTAAAAGAGGAGAGACGTCATTCTTGTATCCACTCCTTTTCTTTATTGAGAAATTGTTGTAACAAAAAGCGCATTTCACTGCTTTGAAGCGATTGTGTTAGTGTCAAAATAGTTAATCCTTTTGGAGCAATTAATACAAAAGAAGGAACACCATTTAATTTCCAAATATCAAAAAAACAACGTTCCACCGTTTTGATTCTTCCATCACACACAATTTCTTCTTCTGAATTTACATCCAATTTTACTGGATGAAACTTTGTATTCAAAATATTTACGATAAATGGATCTTTAAAAACATTTTTATCCATCCCTCGACAAGAAGTACACCAGTTTGCAGATAAATAAGTAAAAACCATCTTTTTATCAACAACGGCATTTTTCAACGCTTGATCATAGGGCTCCCATTTTACTCCGACTGGATTTTCTTTCGAGAAAGCAGTTAGCGTTGCTAGTAATAAAAAACACAAAAAAAGACGGCCTTTAAAAAGGAACTTGCATACAGAATTTTGAGAAACCAACATTGATCTCATTTTCTTGTTTCCGGGAGGGAGTCAACAATACTGACTACTTTTTGTTGAAATAAAAGCCATAATTTTGGGTCTGTTTTGATTCTCTCGGATTCTTGATTAAATGATTCGGTCGTGTAGTTATATTTTTTTAAAATCTCAGTTCTTTTGATTCGTGCGTTAGGATTAACGTCTCCAAGTTCTAGTGAGACGATTCTTAATTCTATATACGCATTCACAAATTCTTCAGAGATGGTAGGAGAAAGTGATTCACAGCCTAGCAAATAAATGCATATGCATAAAAGAGACAGCCATCGCCACCGATGTGTTTTTTTAATTTTCTTCGTCATTTAAGAGAGCGTTTTCAAATAAGCCATCTATGTATTCTTTTTTATTAAATGGAACAAGTTGGTGGATTTGTTCTCCCATACCTATCCAGCGAATGGGAATTTGTAACGCACTTGAAATGCTTAATACCGAACCACCTTTCGCTGTACCATCTAGCTTAGTGATGACAAGGCCAGTGAGTGGAAAGCTTTGATGAAAAACTTTGGTTTGGTTAATTGTATTTTGCCCAGTATTTCCATCGATGACAAGCCAGAGATCATGGGGGTAAGACGGATCGTGTTTTTTAATTACTCGAACCACTTTGCGAAGCTCTTCCATTAAATGATCTTTATTATGTAATCGACCAGCAGTATCAATTAGAACAACATCACAGCCTCTTGCTTTTGCCGCTTCACAAGCGTCGTAAGCAACAGCTGCTGGGTCAGAGCCTTCTTGATGTTTAACAAATTCAGCTTGAGAACGTTCGGCCCAAGTTTCTATTTGTTCAATCGCTGCTGCTCTAAAAGTATCTCCAGCGGCAATTAAAACCTTTTTCCCTTCAGATGCAAAACGAGACGCTAGTTTACCAATGGTTGTTGTTTTACCTGCGCCATTGACTCCAATCACTAGGATCACATGAGGATTGCCCTTGAGTTCAAAAGGAGGAGGATCAGATAGTAAACGCTCCGCTTCGGCTCGCATAATGTTAAGCACTTCATCAGTAGTAAGTGATTTACCAAGAGCGTTTTCTCTGAGAGCATCTGTTAAAAGAAAAGCTGCTTCTACACCAACATCAGCTTTAATTAAATGTTCTTCTAAATTTTCAAGCATTTCATCGGTGATTTTCCCTGCACCAACAATGCCTTTCAGTTCGCTGAGAAGAGCGTTTCTTGTTTTGGTGAGACCACCTTTTATAACAGATAAAAGACCCATATTATAAAATACTCTTAACAGCGTCGACTAAGCCATAAGCAGCGGCTTCTTCAGCAGACATAAAGTTATCGCGTTCAGTATCACGATCAATATCTTTTAAATTTTTACCAGAATGTTTGGCAAGAATTTGGCCTGTAACACTACGAATGCGAAGCATTTCTTCAGCTTGAATTTGAATATCGCTTGCTGGCCCCACCATTTCACCGTGGATTAAAGGTTGGTGAATCATAATGCGAGCATTAGGCCAAGCAAAGCGTTTTTTCTTTGCACCAGCAGTTAGTAAAACTGCTCCCATAGAAGCGGCCTGACCGCAACAGACTGTTACGACGTCGCTTTTAATGGCTTGCATACAATCATAAATGGCAAGACCACTGGAAATGACTCCACCAGGGCTATTAATGAAAAGAATAATGTCTTTTGTTTCTAATGAATCTAAATACAAAAGACGTTTTACCGTTTTTTCTGCGGATTCATCGTCAATGGCTCCCCAAAGGAATAAACGACGTTCTTTAGCTAAATACTCTTCAGCTGTCTTGAGAAAATCAGGGGTTTTAGTTTCGTTTTCTTTCTCACAATCTTTCTTTTCCATTAAAAAACTCCGTAGGGGAAAATTATACGCTTCTAATTTAGAAAAAAGTACGTATTTTTGGGAAATGAACAATGCAGGAAGTCCTCTCATAGCAGGCATTATTTCGCAGACAAATTTAGTTCAGGCTGAATCGGAGCTTGGAGGAGTTATTCATTCTCGTCTTTTGCTTTGCCCTGTTTTAGAAATTCGCTATGATCTTTTTCAAAATGTAAAAGACTGGCCGCTTTTGGCGGGAAGAGTGCGTGCATTACATCCGACTGCAAAAATTATTGGAACAATACGATTAAAACGAGATGGTGGGGCACTTGAGGATTCTATTGTAAAAGAAAGGCTTTGGCTTTGGGAATCGATTTTAAGTGCAGACGTAGTTCCATTATGGATAGATTTAGAACTATTTGCATTAGGGCCAGAAG
>JAAYXQ010000191.1 GCA_012515825.1 Fibrobacter sp. | reverse complement strand
CACCTCAAAAGCAATGGAATTTTCGGTCTCAAATGATGAGCCAGAAACATCATCGCCTATAGAGCAAGCTACGTACAGCCCGCTATAAAAGATTGCCACAAACCACACCCATTTTTTCATCTTAGCCTACCTTCCCATTAGTCTTTGTCACAGGATAAAAAGCCATAGAAAGCTGCATCACTCGATCTGGGCGTTTAGATTCATCAACACGCTTTTGAACTAAACGTCTAAATTCCCTTAACATTTCTCCGAGATCTTCAAAACAAGCCTGATCTACAGATAAGGTTAAAGTGGAGATATTTCTCTCGTTCACTGGAACACTTTCTAAAGCTTCACTTGCTAAAAATAACACTTGTTTTTGAAAATGTCGCACTGCAGCTGATTTTTCTTGTCCGCCAACCGTTAAATGGGCATCTGAAAGCACTAATCGACCAGAAGTCACGTTTTTTACTAGGCCAATCTCTTTTAAGGTTTCAATGGCCTCTGCGGCCTGTTCTTCAGTAATTGGTGGACAAAGGTCTTTTGCGATCTTTTTTATGTTCACAACACCACCATTTAAGTCTAAATAAGCTCGAACTGCTGGAATCCACCAGTTTTCGAGAAATTTCAACTCGGCTTGTTGCAAACTATGACGCTCTACATCTCTAAGAGCCACAGCTTTAGCCATTAATTCCGCTTTTTTTTCTGCACTTTTAGAAATTCCTGCTGCCACTAATAAATCAAAATACTCAGCAGAACGTCCAGATACATCGAGTAGTTCTTTTGCCGCAGGAATAACATGTGCTGGCAAATGTTGCTTTTTCTGAAGCACTCGATACAGGTAGCTTGAGTCTAGACCCAATTTATCACCCATCATTCTATAGGAATAGAATGGCATCTCTTTTTTACGTTGTTCGTAATAAGACTTTAAGAGATCGCGATAATCCGCTACGTCTGAAAAATTTGTCATGTTACATCCAATGCTAAAAAATATAGCCCAGTGTTGATGTAAAAAAAAATATACCTTTCCTATTCGAAAGAGGCTCATTGTGACAAATCTGTATGGATAGATTGTCCATGTGCTTTTTTCATTAAAAAAGGACGCTACATTTACACATCAATCCATCTCATAATAGTAACAAAAAAATACGATTAAACGATTCTGAAAACTGCACTTTTAACACTAAAAAAATCAAGAAAAACGCTAAAAAGAAGAAATAGGACAAAAAAGTATCAATAACTTGTTCTTAAAACATAAGCCAACAATCATTAATCGTTAGAAAAAAATAACAAAAAATACAGTTTATCCTAAAGACCAATATATCAATTCTCCCTTGATTTATATGGGCTCAATGTGATTTACATCATACTCCAATTAGCAAGTAAAATAGATAAATCAACGCTATTCGAGCATAAATGCTGTTGATAACATCAAAAAAGTATGGTATTAATCGCTTCCCTTATTCTTAATGAAAACTAATTGCTTCTAATACGGCAATGAATTCTATTTTGGGGTTAAAAAGAAGAAAGACAAGGCTATTCCTAAATGAGATTTAATCTGTGGACAAATTGTCAATAAATATTTTTTTACAGCTAAAAAAAAACCATACCCGAAGGTATGGCTAATCAGATAAAAAAGTTAAATACTACTTGATTATAACCTTAGCTGTGGAGGAAGACGATTGTTGTCGCAATTGCACAAAAGCGACTCCACGGAATCCCGTTTTTAAAGAAACCGTATTCAAACCTTTCTCAACACTAATGCTTTTTTCTGCAATCACTTGCCCTAGTGAATTCATTAGAACAAGTGT
>JAAYXQ010000190.1 GCA_012515825.1 Fibrobacter sp. | reverse complement strand
GATCGTATTTGTGAGGCTGGCATTCGTAAAGTGGGTCTCGGCTGCTTAATGGGTTTAGAAGACTGGCGTACCGATTGCTTTTTTACGGCAATGCATTTACGCTATTTAGAAAAGAAATATTGGAGAACCCGTTATTCCATTTCTTTACCAAGGCTTCGCCCTCATGCAGGCCTTCAAGATCAAAAAAACATCCAAACCGATCGCGAATTATTGCAATTGATTTGTGCGTATCGTTTATTTGATCCAGATGTAGAGATTTCTTTAAGCACAAGAGAAAGTGCTATTTTTAGAGACAATGCAAGTAAAATTGCAGTCACCAGTCTTTCGGCAGGTTCAAGAACAGACCCTGGAGGCTATAGCCTTTCTAAAGAAGAATTGCCTCAATTTATCGTGAATGATGATCGATCTCCAGAAGAGGTCGCAGCCATGTTAATGAAAGAAGGGTATGAGCCAGTCTGGAAAGATTGGGATCCAGTATTAGACGGTAATTTTTAGAACCGCCTCTTTTAGGAGCATCTTAAAACTCGACCGATTCTTAGAACGGTCGTTCTTTTTATGCCGTTTAATTGACAGATTTTATTGATAGACGTGCCGTACTTGCGGGCAATTTTCCCTAAATTATCGCCTGGACGAATTTTATGATAGCGGTGTTTGGCGAGTTCTTTTTCTATGGCATCTAGTTCTGTTTTGATCTCGACCATAGAGAGAGTTAACGTATCTTGAGTCGCTGCATGATTTTCAAAATTAAAGAAAATAGCTGGATTTAGAGCCATATTTTGCACACGAATTTCAAAATGCAAATGAGAACCAGTGGAGCGGCCTGAATTTCCGCCAAGCCCAATAGGCTCTCCAGCTTGTACTACTTGGCCCACTTTCACGAGCTTTTTAGAAAGATGAGCGTAAACGGTTTTAGAAATCCCTAATTCTGGATGCTCTATAAAAACATAATGACCATAGCCACGACGTTCATAGCTTACACGAGAAACTTGGCCAGTGAATGCCGCCCGAATAGTGTCTCCTTTTTGCACTTTGATATCAATGCCTTTGTGCATTCTGTAACGACGAATTCCATAAGGAGAAGTGACTCGGTTTCCTTCGCAGGGGAGACTCGCTTGGTTCATGTAAAACAACATGGTGTCTGGTAAAACGGCGGAATCAGGAAGAACAGCGACTTCATCTTCTAAAGAACCTTCTGGTTCACTATCACTTACTTCTTCAGCAGTTTCTTCGCTATCTTCGTTTTCTTCTTCAGCACTTTCTTCTTCTGTTTCTTCGGAAATGGAGAGTTTTGATTTAGAGGATGGGCTTAAGCCTTCTGTTAATTGTTCTTTAAGATTGTTGGAGTTTTGATCGAGAGAGTTTTTGGCTTTAGGGGATTCTTGCCTATGCAAAACTTCTTTCTTTAACTCGGTTTCTGCAAAAGCAGAAGAAAAAAGACCAAAAATCACTAATAGAAATGGCCATAAACGGTTTAAAGGAGATATACAACCTTTTTTAGTTGTATCATTATTGGTGGTATCATTAAAGTTGTTTATTGTTCTAAAAATCATCGTTTATAAAAACCTTATTGTTTTAATACAATCTTTCCATCCTTTTCAATGACAATTTTTGCCTCAGGAATGTCTTTTTCTGTTAATTTTTTGATTTCTGAAATACAAGCTCCAGTCGTATCTAAAAGTGGGCGTCTTGCTCCATCAGGGCCTTGTTGAATAGCAGAATAAATTTGCCCTTCTAAAAAGTCCCCATTTTTGTTTGTTTTAATCTTAATAATAGGAGCATAGCCACTCACTCCAGTAATATTGACACTTGTAGAAGTCGCGAAATTTCCAAGACTATAGGCAATAAATTTCCCTTTATATAAGTCAATGGCGCGGGCGACATGAGGGCCGTGACCAAAGACAATATCGGCTCCAGCATCAATTGCTAGGCGAGCAAAAGCGTAAGGATTACCTCGGTTTTCACCAACAAAATGTTCCGTTTTCCGTGTGATCCGATTGAATTTTTTGCCTTCCGCTCCAATATGCATACTTACAATTACAATGTCACTACTATCTCTAAGATCAGAAATAACCTGTTTCGCTTTGGCTGCGTCTGTAACGCGTAAAGTGCCGTTATTTACAGAAAAAGCCGTAAAACCGTAACGAATACCATCTTTTTCCAAATAATATTTTTCGGACATCCCTTCAAAACCAGCAAATCCAAGCCCTGCTTTTTTCAGAACTTCTTGGCTTGTTTCCCGTCCAGTGGGGCCAAAGTCGCCTGAATGATTATTGGCGACACTTAAAAGATCAAAACCAGCATCGACTAAATGATTCACATAACGTTCTGGCATACGGAATGCATAACAGAGTTTTGGGTTGCTGCAACGTTTGGGAGTACCGCCAAGATCGAGAAGAACTCCTTCTAAGTTTCCAATAGTTAGAGTCGCGTCTTGTAAAATGGATTTCACGTCGGCAAAAATCAGGGCTCCATCTTCGGGAGGTAAAACAGGGCTTTCGTCAGGGTAGTTTAAGCCCATCATAATATCGCCAACACCAACAAAAGTGAGCGTGGAGTCGTTAGAAGTCGAAAGAGTGGAAGACACAGAATCTTTTGTCAAAACCGAATCTTTTGTCGAAACAGACGCTTTTGTCAAAACCGAATCTACTGGATTTGGAGTAGAATTAGCAAATAAAGAAGAAAAAAGAAGCGTAATAAATATAAGAATCGTTTTATACATAAACAGGTTTAATAAAAAAGGTTTAATAAAAAGTTCTAATCAAAATAAATCTAAACGAGTTATCTGTTCCGTTAAAATTTATTTTCAATGAATTGATTCGAATCACTTGTATTTTTGGCGTTAAATGCAGTGTTTTGTTGTAAGCTTATTTTAT
>JAAYXQ010000189.1 GCA_012515825.1 Fibrobacter sp. | reverse complement strand
CTCTCCTTTTTTGTTTGTTCTTTTTTGTTGCTTGTACTTCATCACACCAATGGAGTGCAGTTCATCCGTCTTATAAAAAAGCCCCTTCGCCCGAAGAATCCATCGGCATGGTGGGCCTTGAAAGTGCATTTATTTTAACTCGTGCAAAATGGTTCTCCAATCGACTAGAAATCTCGATGGATAGTATTCATTCAGTTGTCGATTCTTTAATGACCTCTAATTTCACGAATGAATTTAAGAACTACCATTCACAAGTCCTCTTTATCCCAGACTCTGTCAAAAAAAACTGGCCGACTGAAAGTCAAAAGCTAGATAAATCTATTTTCCTCAAAGGGCAATTACCAGCACAAGGGATTGTCATCAAAAATGATACTCACACGCCCCCTTACTTATTTATTCTTCATGAATTTGTGATAGGCACAGATCTAGATCGAAGTCTTTATTATGATTATACTCAAGGCGGGCAAGAAGTAGAGGTAAAAACGTCAGTGAAGCACGTGACCGCCATTCTTTCTTACACTTTATGGGATAACCTAAAACAAATTCCTCTTTTCTCCTCTGTGATTGAAATTCAAGAGCCTTATACAAACAAATTAACCGAAACGTATTTAAAACAAATCACGCAAAAAGCAGTGAAGGAGATACATCAAGAAATTTCACGGAGGAAATCACCGTGAAAAAATTAGCCCTCTTCTTCTTTTTATTCTTTTATGTAGTGGATTTATCTGCTAAAGAAACGGTTTTCAATAACGATTATACGATCTGGAAAGATGCCGATATTTTAATCTGGACTAAAGACTCTAATTTAGTGATCTCTGCAAAAGAATTATGCTTTTCGCTAAAGAGAATCAATCCAACCATTGGCGAACCTAAATGCCGTATCTTTGGTGAATGGGAACGTGACTCGGTGGCCTCCTTATATGGCCATTGGCTAAAAAGCAATTTAAGTCCCGACATGACAGCCGAACATCTCCGTGCGAGAAGCCCTGAAATGGTTCAGAAAATAAACGACCTAGAAGACAAGACGGTTATTTTCCTCACACAAAAAGAAAATCAGCTTTACGTTGCTTTATTTGAAGAATTATCAGCCTCTCCAAAAACAGTACAAATCCTACCTTATTCAAACAACCAAATCGAACAAGGTGAGATCATCGCAAACGCCTTATTTAAAAAAAAAGCGGACCGACGTCTCACTAAAGACGAACGGAAGAAAAAAGCAGAAGAGCCTGATTCTTATTATTTAGAAACAGCGAAACACCATTCTTGGATTGGTGTTGCCTACGGAAAAACACAAGCCCCTCTTCCACTCACGCCAAAAAGCTGGTATAAAAACAAACTCAATAGTCGAATTAAAAGCTATCGAAATACAAAAGATTCTTTAAGCCTATGGAATTTTATTGAAGACGAAGCTCCTCTTACCTCTATATATTTTGGAAGAACTTGGTATGGTTTTATCGGAGCTGAATTCTTTTATCGGTATTCCTCTCACAAAGCGAAAATCGATAACACCGACCCTATTTATCAAGAATTAGATTATTGGAAATTCAGCAGGCACGAAATTGGCCTCAGCCTCGTTTTTTCAAAAAACTACCAATCCTTTTCTTTTCTTCAAACTGTCCCTTACGCCTTTATTGGATTTCAATACAGCTTTTTTAATGAAGACATCTCTCTAAAAGAAGGCATCGAAACACCCTCTCGTCAATATGAAACACGCATTAAATTTGAAAATGCATATAAGGGAGCTCTAATTGGAGCAGGGACTCATTTAATCTTTTTCAAACACTATGGAATCAATTTAAAAGCAGGCATAGGGAGTCGTGGGCGTATGTTAGACAGTGATCCTTCTTCAGAAGCCGCTTCAGAGCCCACTATTATAGGTGGATCTACGGTTGATTGCTTTGCAAGTATAGGAATAGAATACTATTGGAGCATAAAATAAAGTAGTTTCTATTTCTTTTTTCTACTTTTTGTCAATATGAGTGAAAATACACAAGAAAAAATAAATCCATTTTTAACTCCGATTCAAATTATCGAGCCAAAAAATAAACTCCCCGATTACACATTTGATCAATTACCTTCTCTTCAAAAAGAAGTTCTTACAGCTCATGGCTGGACCGATTTAATGCCCGTTCAAAGAAAAGCTATCCCTTATATGCTAAGTGCTAGGGATATGTTAATCCAATCTAAAACAGGTTCAGGTAAAACGGGAGCCTTTGTTCTCCCCCTTTTACAAGTCATTGAACCGACACATTTGTTCCCACAAGCCCTTATTTTAGTGCCCACTAGAGAACTCGCCTTACAAGTACAAAGTGAAATTGAACTTCTCGCGAAAGGTTCTGGCATCCGTTCTACCCCTATTTTTGGCGGTGTAGGGTACGAGCCTCAACTTCGTGCTTTACGCGAAGGCGTTCATATCATTGTCGCCACACCTGGTCGCTTATTAGATCACGCTCAAAGAGGGCACATCGACTTTCTTTCTGTAAGAGACTTAATTATGGATGAAGCCGATGAAATGCTTTCTATGGGTTTTTACCCAGACATGCAGCGCATTCGCAAATACCTTCCAAAAGATATCGCTTGCACCATGTTTAGTGCTACTATTCCTCAAACAGTAAAAAGCCTTGCTCGTGAATTCCAACGTCCTAATGCTGACTTTTTATCCTTGAGTTATGACCAAGTCATTGCAAATAACCTAGAACACCGCTACTACATGTGCGATGTGATGGAAAAAGACACTTTAACAATTAAAGTTTTAGAGTGGGAAAATCCAGAAAGTTGCATGATTTTTTGCAACATGAAAAAAGATGTGGCTTATTTAGAACAAGTTCTCACTAATTACGGTTTTGTCGTAGGAGCTCTTTCTGGAGATGTCCCTCAGAAACAAAGAGAATCGATTCTAAATAATTTTAGAACGAAAAAACTTCCTATCCTTATTTGCACCGATGTGGCAGCAAGAGGTATCGACGTTTCTCACGTCACTCATGTCATCGTCTTTGATCATCCAGACGATCATGAAGTCTATGTTCATCGAAGCGGTCGAACTGCCCGTGCAGGCAGAAGCGGCGTCGCTATTTCTTTAATCACTCCAGTGGAAGAAATTGAGCTTCAAAAAACGGCTGCCGATTTTGGAATTCAGTTTTCCAAAATGCCTCCAATTACAGAAGAACAAATTGCCAAAAAAATTAGAGAACGTACTCGTATCTACCTCGAACGCCATAAAAGAACACTAGGGCAACGTAGTCAAGAACGCATGCGCCGCTATTTGCCTTTAGTGGAAGAACTTTCTCAAATCGAAGAAGACAAAGAACTTTTAGCTTTCTTATTAGACCGTTATTATTGGAATCAATATGGCAAAAATTAAGATTAAATCACCTAAAGAAATTGAATTAATTCGAGATGCTGGTGCTCTTGCTGCAGAAACATTAATACGTGCTGGAGAGCTCTGTAAGCCAGGCGTTTCCACGCTTGAAATAGATAATTTCGTTGGAGAATACACAAAAAAACATGGTGGTATTTCTGCTTGTCTTGGCTACCACGGTTACCCCAAAAATTGTTGTATCAGCTTAAACGAAGTCGTTTGCCACGGGATCCCTAGTGCAGAGATTATTCTAAAAGATGGTGATATTGTAAACATTGATATCACGACTATTCTTTCTGGTTATCATGGAGACACTAGCGCTATGTTTCTTGTAGGCCAAGTTTCGTACGAAGCCAAAGAATTGGTGTCTGTTGCTAAAGAATGTATGGATGCAGGCATTCAAGCCGCTGGAGAGCCTCTTGCCAAGTATCTAGACATAGGAAACGCAATTCAAGGCATCGCCGAAGAATACGGCTATAGCGTAGTAGAAGACTATTGTGGTCACGGGATTGGCCGAGGTTTCCACGAAGAACCGACCATTTTACATTTTCGAAACAATGAATTAAAAGCCATGATAGAACCTGGACACGTTTTTACCATTGAGCCCATGATCAATATGGGGCGCTATGCCACAAAAACCTTAAAAGATGGGTGGACGGCAGTGACTAAAGATGGATCACTCTCAGCTCAATTTGAACATACCGTTGCTCGCACTAAAAATGGAATTGAAATTCTAACGCTTGCAAGGTAATCATGGGATTTCGTGACGAGGCCTTAAGAATCGCTTTAAAACAAAACAAAACGCTTCAAAAGTTAGGCACTATACATTCTTTAAACATCAATACCGATACAGGAAAAATCGAATTGATTCTGGGTTTAAAAGGAGAACCTTCTCCTATACAATTTGAAGCCTACTATGAAATCATTGTCGAGGATAATCAAACATTTGCACAAATTTCAAAAATCACCTCTGAAAAAGAATGGATTTCTCAAATCCTGAATCTCTGGCTTGAAAATAATGGCCCTATTCGCCAAGAACTAAAAGGATTCACTGGAGGACTTGCGAAAATATTTTTCTGAGGAGCCCCAGTCTTTTGAATTTTTATGACTAAAAGAGTGTTATATTATAAGAAAGACAAGGAAATATTATGGAAGAAGAATTAATTTCAAATGACCCTGGAGTTTCTGGCCTTATCAAAGAGAAAACAGGTAAAATACTTTTCGACCTAGTGACAACTATTCCAGAATCTTTGATGTGCCCAACAGAAGCACCTGAAAAGAAAATTCAAAAATTAATTCAAAAATCTTCAGTCAAAACAGCCATACTCAGTGCCACTCTAGCAATTCCAGCAGGGTCTGTAGGCATACTCACCATTATCCCTGATTTAACAGCCATTTGGCGAATTCAGGCTCAATTAGTTGCTGATATTGCTGCCACATACGGGCAAATAGCCGTTCTCAGCCGAGAAGCAATGGTATGGTGCTTATTTCGCCACACAGCCTCTCAACTCGTTCGAGACATTGCTGTACGAACAGGAAGTCGACTAATCATGCAAAAGGTCTCTGTATCGGCATTACGTGCGCTTCTCCAAAAAATAGGGATTCAAGCGTCATCAAAACTTCTTGGTAGAGCCTTATTTAGAGCCATTCCTGCTCTTGGTGCCATTGGGAGTGGTGCATATGCCTATTATGACACCCAAGAAGTAGGGAAAACAGCAGAAGCCTATTTTAAAGCACTTTCAGATCAGAGCAAAATTCAAAAAGAAAAAAATACAGATTAAATTTTTCAAAATAAAGTCGTTTTTTTTCAAAATGCGTGCCTAAAAAAAAGCGGAGTCTAAAAAAGACTAAAGTCATAAACGATTCTTCTTTTTTAGAATTAAATCGTAATTTTTTCGCTATTTTAAAACCTCTTTAAATAAAATAAGAGAAAACTTAAACCCCCATAGACTATCACCAAATAGCCATTTTACGTGTGTTTTGTAAAAAAATAACCACATCTTCTTTTCATAAAAAACGTTTTTTCGTATAAAAGCACGGTTTAGAGCATAGAAAATACTCTGGATAAAAAAGAATGTCTTGAGTGCACTTTGTTTTTTTACTATTTTGCGCCCCAACAAACAAAAAGTTCATCCATAAATCCATGGAAAAATTATGAAAGACATAGAAAAACACAGAAATATTGGTATATCCGCTCACATTGACTCGGGTAAAACAACTCTCACCGAACGCATTCTATTCTATACAAATAGAATTCATGCTGTCCACGAAGTACGTGGTAAAGATGGCGTTGGTGCCACTATGGATAACATGGAACTCGAACGTGAACGTGGTATTACTATCCAATCTGCAGCTACCTATGCCACTTGGAAAGACACCACCATCAACATTATCGATACCCCGGGGCACGTTGACTTTACCATTG
>JAAYXQ010000019.1 GCA_012515825.1 Fibrobacter sp. | reverse complement strand
TTCTGCTTCTTCTACAGTATAGGCGATATCTGAACGAGGGGTATCAATCCCTAACTTTTGCATAGTTGCTTTGAATATTTCTCGGTCTTCACCGCGTTCAATAGCATCTAAGTTTACACCTATCACTTTTACATTATACTTGGTTAAAACGCCTGCTTTATTCAATTCACAAGCAAGATTCAAACCCGTTTGCCCACCCAAGTTAGGGAGAAGAGCATCTGGACGTTCTTTTGCAATAATCTCTTCTAAACGGCCTACATTCAATGGTTCGATATAGGTGGCATCAGCCATCACGGGATCCGTCATTATGGTAGCAGGATTAGAATTCACTAATACAATCTTATAACCCTGTTCACGAAGTGCCTTACATGCTTGTGTTCCAGAATAGTCAAACTCACAGGCTTGACCTATGACGATTGGACCTGAACCGATTATCAAAACTTTATCGATGCCATCTTTTTTCATTTTTTTTGTCTCCAGGATAAAACGACAAATTTCTAAAAGCCAAATTTTGGCAAATATAGTTTTTTTACACCGATGTCCCAATGCATAAAAAGAGAAAAGCAAAAAAAACACCGCTCGAGAGAGCGGTGTTAAAATTCTAATGATTAAAACAAAGAAATTAAACGATTTTAGTCATGCCACGCATTTTAGAACGTAACCATGCACCAATTTCTTCAACAGGATGTTTTCTAATAGCAGCATTTACAGAAATTAAGCGCATATTATCAACACTTGTTGTTTTCTCAGCACCATAAACGGCGCCAATATCATCTTTATTCACTGTTTTCATGAAATCTTTTAGAAGAGGTACGCAAGCATTTGCAAATAAGTAGCAACCATACTCAGCAGTATCACTAATCACTCGATTCATTTCATAAAGTTTCTTACGAGCGATCAAGTTTGCAATCAGTGGTGTTTCATGTAAAGATTCGTAGTAAGCGCTCATTGGCTTAATACCGACAGAGACCATGGTTTCAAAAGCAAGTTCCACACCAGCCTTAACCATCGCTACGAGTAAAACGCCGCGATCAAAATATTCTTGTTCAGAAATAGCCTTATCTGTTGCAGCTGTTTTCTCAAATTCTGTTTTACCAGTTTCTTCACGCCAGGTCAAAAGATCCTTATCAGAAGCTTCCCAGTCTTTCATCATAGTAGAAGAGAAGTGACCAGAAATGATATCATCTTGATGCTTTTGGTATAAAGGAGCCATGATCTTTTTCATCTGTTCGGAAAGTTCATAAGCTCTGATTTTCGCTGGATTAGATAAGCGATCCATCATGTTGGTGATACCACCATGCTTTAAAGCTTCTGTAATAGTTTCCCAACCATATTGAAGAAGTTTAGATGCATAAGCTTTATCTACGCCATCAGCCACCATTTTATCAAAGCAAAGCAATGTACCTGTTTGAAGCATACCACAAAGAATGGTTTGTTCCCCCATCAAGTCACTCTTCACTTCAGCAATGAAGGAACTTTCGAGAACGCCAGCACGGTCAGAACCTAGACCGACGGCATAAGCCTTAGCATAATCCCATCCCTTGCCTTCAGGATCGTTTTCACGATTCACAGCAATAAGAGCGGGCATACCAAAACCACGGACGTATTCAGCACGAACTTCAGAGCCTGGCCCTTTAGGAGCAACCATGATCACGGTAATATCTGGACGAATTTGTTGACCTTCTTCCACAATGTTAAAACCGTGACTATAAGAAAGGACAGCACCCTTCTTCATTAAAGGCATAATGACTGGAATCACTGAATGATGTTGTTTATCTGGTGTTAAATTGCACACGAGATCGGCATTTGGAAGCATTTCTTCATAAGTTCCAACCTTAAAGCCATTTTCAGTTGCATTTTTCCAAGAGGCACGTTTTTCAGCAATGGCCTCTGCACGAAGTGTATAGGAAACGTCAAGACCACTGTCTCTCAAATTTAAACCTTGATGTAAACCTTGAGCACCACAGCCCACAAATACAATCTTCTTTCCTTTTAATGCTTCTACGCCTCTAGAAAACTCACAGGAGTCCATGAAACGGCAATGACCTAATTCTTCAAGCTGGATACGAAGCGGAAGCGTATTAAAATAATTCATTTGAAATCCTCTTTTGATAAACAATGCCGGGTAATTTAGAAAAAAAATGTATTTCTTATATCCATTTTTTAAAGAATGCACAATAAAAGGTCTTTTTTTTAGTTACATTTAAAAAAATTCGTTTTTTTCGCGTTTTTACAAAGGTATCATGAATTTTACACCAGAAAATATCCTTCTAGCAGGCTCCATTCTATTATTTATTAGCATTTTTGCGAGTAAAGCGGGCGGTAAAATTGGCGTTCCTGCCCTTCTCCTTTTCTTAGGCGTAGGGATGATTGGGGGTGTAGATGGCTTTGGAATTGAGTTCAATAACCCTCATGTATCGCAATTTATTGGTGTCATGGCTCTAAGTGTGATTCTATTTTCTGGAGGCATGGACACTCGATTTTCTGAGATCAAGCCAGTCATTGCTCAAGGAGTCACTCTGGCCACATTTGGTGTGGTGAGCACTGCCCTAGTCACAGGGGTTTTCATACACTACTTGTCTAACTTTATTGACGGTTTTATCTCTTTAGGTTGGGTGGAATCATTCTTACTAGCATCGATTATGTCTTCTACTGATTCTGCCTCGGTATTCTCTATTCTTCGATCTAAAGGTCTTCAATTAAAGCACAATGTACGCCCTCTTCTTGAGCTTGAAAGCGGTAGTAATGATCCTATGGCCTATATGCTAATGATCTTTTTTATGACCATTTTACAAGCAAATCAAACAAGTATTCCTCTTTCCGTTTTGAATGTGGTAATTCAATTAGCAGTAGGCCTTGTCGCTGGTTATTTCCTCGGGCAATTGACTCGAACCGTAATCAATAAAATAAACCTTGTAAATGACGCTTTATACCCTGTTTTACTTTTTGCTTTTGTCTTTTTCACCTTTACAGTTACCGATCTTCTCCATGGGAATGGTTATCTTGCCGTGTACATTGCTGGTATGGTCGTTGGGAATAGTAAGCTTTTACACAAAAAAAATATGATGACCTTTTTTGATGGTTTTACATGGCTATGGCAAATCATCATCTTTTTAGCATTAGGCCTACTTGTGAAGCCAACAGAGCTTTTCACCACTCCAGTAGCTGGTGCTGGTCTCTTGATCGGTGCCTTTATGATTGTAGTCGCTCGCCCTGTTTCTGTATTTTTGTGCTTAGCCCCCTTCCTAAAAATACCATTTAAAGTAAGGCTTTATGTTTCATGGATTGGTTTACGTGGTGCCGTCCCTATTATTTTTGCCACTTACCCACTGATAGCAGGCATTCCTAATGCAGACTTATTTTTCAACCTAGTCTTTTTCATCACGATTATTTCTCTTTTAACTCAAGGGACGACAGTCACATTAATGGCTAAAATACTTGGTATTTCAGAAGCAGAAAAAGAAAAAGCAAACATGTTTGGCATTGAACTCCCTGAAGAAATTAAATCAGCCATGTCTGAATTTACAGTAATCCCTTCTGTTTTACATAATGGGAATCGCTTAATGGATATCATACTACCAGATAATACTCTCGTAGTGATGATCAAACGAGGTCATCAATTTTTTGTGCCTAAAGGAAATACCACTCTTGCTGTCGGAGATAAACTCGTTTTAATTTCTGATAATGAAGCCGAATTATATAGATCTTATAGCAAACTCGGCGTCACCAATTATTCCGTAAAGAAGAATTAGTTTTTCTATTTCTTTGGGCTAACCAATTGATCATACGCTTTTAAAATAGAAGCATACGAAAGTAATCCTACAATCTGACCCGTTTTATCTTTTACATAAAACTCTGTGGTACCGAGCCTCAAAAAAAGCCTCATCGCGGAGTGTAGATCTAAAGACCGATTTAATAGAGGAACTTTGATAGTACAATCAGAGACCAGAACATTATAAGAAAGAGCAGGGGTGTGAATCATATGATAACGAGCCGCATTCATATCTAATA
>JAAYXQ010000188.1 GCA_012515825.1 Fibrobacter sp. | reverse complement strand
CTATTGTTGAAGTCAATCTGCCCGAACGCAGTATGATGAACATGAGTGATGAACCGCCTCCAGAACCGGATCAGCAGAGTCTGAATTTATCGTTGGCTATAACCTCGGATTATTTAGTCATTGGTGCGCGTGGTGGTTTTCAGCCTAACGTCTATTTCAAAGAAATGTGGACATTCCGCTGTAAATCTGACGCACAATTGATTACATATTCTACTGAAGATGTAAAAGCATCTGTTGCTGCTGGTAAGGGGCCTAAGTGTAAAGATGGCAAGGAAATGGATTCAGAAAAGTATATTTACGAAATTGAATCCATTGAGCTTTGGGCACTAGAAAAAACTTCTGAAGAAGATCCTGGTCGTGTAATATGGGCAGTATATTCTTCTCAAGGTGAAAATGTACCTGATAGTGTCTTTGTCGACGGAAACAATTCGTTCCTTGCTGTTACTGGTGAAGGCACTATGGGTTTAACTCCACCGCCTTCTTTGAAAAAACCAGGCGCTGGTGTAGCTGTAGCGACTCTTGCCGAAAACTCTGCACGTAAGTTAAAACCAGAAAATGCACAAAAGAATATTATTTATCCTTTATCTGCTTACGATTTAGTTGCGAAGGATTTAATTGCTATCCATACGCAATTTATCGATTTAGATGATGCTGATAATATTATTATTGTAGCTAATGATGATACTCAATTTGACAAAGTCATTAGTCTTATGGACAGAGCGAAAGCAGCTGGTTTTACTAAAGTTAACCTTGCAAAGCTGGGAGGTTAGTTATGGCTAGGAAACCTCGTAAATATGGCGAAGACGTCCCTTTTTCTTTAACATCAATGATGGACATGATGACTATTATTCTCGTGTTCATGATTAAAAACATTGATGCTGAAGGCCAAT
The DNA here is from genome assembly GCA_012515825.1 of Fibrobacter sp. Classification (GTDB taxonomy): domain Bacteria; phylum Fibrobacterota; class Fibrobacteria; order Fibrobacterales; family Fibrobacteraceae; genus Fibro-01. The sequence goes on along the minus strand of JAAYXQ010000188.1, from coordinate 15,762 downwards.
TGGTGACTCAAGCTGAAAACTTAGTTCTTCCTGTTTCTACTTCTAGAGTACAACCTAAAGAGGTATCTTTAACGGTTATTGTCGATAACAATTATGTTCTCGTTGATAATGGTAAAGTTATTACTACTGAAGAGGTTCTTAAACAAGAAGATCTTTTAATTGCGTCTGTTGATTCTGTTCTTAAAGAACGTCGTCAAACAGAACAAGAGCACGCTCTGAAGATGGGTTTACCAGCAGATGAACCTGGAAACATCATCGTTCAGATTGACAAAAACATCCCTTATGATGCTATGTATAAAGTGATGGCCACTTGTGGCTTTTCAGGTTATACCAATATTGCGTTTGCCGTTAGTATGAAAAACGGTGGGGAGGAATAATTATGGCTAAGAAAAAGATTCCTGTAGATCCTTTAGTAGCTTCTCTAATGCCTGAGTCGGATAAGAAACTATTTAGTATTACAGGTATAGCTGTTGCTTGCGCTTTAGCGTTTTCTTTTTGGGCTTCTATGTATGAAGCAGTTGTTGAGGAAGTTATCTTCGAAGAAGCAGCTGCTGCAGATCTTTCTGCTTCAATGAAAATTGAAGAAAAGAAGGAAGAAAAGAAGGAAGAAAAGAAAAAAGAACAGAAAAAGCCTCGTAAAAAAGCTGGTGGTGGCGGTAAACCACGCGGTAAAGGGCAGCCAAATGCTCCTCAAACTCGTGGTGTATTGAAACTATTAACAGCACAGACTAACAAGTCTAATTACGGTGCTTATGATTTGATGAAAAACCAAAAGTTCACCAAAGATATCGATAAAGTGTTAAAAGATGTCGCTGGTCTTCAAACTTCAGGAAAAACCGTTTTGGGCGGTCGTCGCGGTAAAGCAGACGGTGGCTTCAATGAAGGTTATGCTGAAGGTGGTTCCGGTGGTATTGGTGATGGTCTAGCAGGTCTTCTCGGCGGTGGTGGCGGTGGTATTGCTACTAAGGCGAGAGGTTCTATCAAGACTCCATCAGAACGTGATATAGATATGGGTGCTGGCGGTGGTTCTCGTAGTGCTGCAGATATCATGAAAGTGGTTCGTCAGCGTACTCCAGGTCTACGTCATATCTATAACAAGAGCTTGAAGAAAAAGCCTGGTTTTGCTGGTAAGGTAACTCTACGCTTTACAATTGCTCCTGGTGGACAAGTGATTAGCATTTCTATTGCATCTTCGACTACTGGTTTCAGTGAGTTTGATAATGATGTGAAGAGTGCAGTTAGTCGCTGGACATTCAGTAAAGTGAAGTCTGGTAACACTACAGTTACAATTCCATTCACATTCTCTGAATAATTGAGTTGTTTTAGAAGAACGAGGTTGAAACATAGTTTTCAGCCTCGTTTTTTTTATTTTTATGTTGCTAAACTTCATTTATAAAAGTAAGTTTAAATAAGATTTTTACAGGAGTTTTCAATGAATTTCAGATCTGCAGTTGTCGCTGGTGTGGCTTTTGGTGTGATCGGAGTCGGTTCTGCCTTTGCCACTTTTGCAAGAGTTGAATCGATGGGCAAAAATACGACTTACATTATGGATGATGTTAGTATTTTTGATAACCCAGCCAACATAAATTTTTATCCTAATTATTTAATTGGAGAGTTTGGTAATTATACTGATGATGTGCCTGCTGGTACAAATCTAGATCCAAAAACGCCTACATTTGGTGGAATTTTTGCTGTTCCTCTTGGGGCAAGTAGTTCTCCAGATGCTCGCATTTCTATAGGTGGGTTATTTGGAAGACTTGATACTGAATTAACAAAGTATTTACCTACTCGTTTTGTTGGAGATAATGTTCGTGATACGATAGATCTTCCAAATACAGTAACAAATTTTGATGGCTTCTTGGGCGGTACTTTTTCTAATGGAAATGCTATTGGTCTTCATATTTATATAGCTCATCAAGACGGCGGATATGAAACACCAAGCGGTGTTTATCAAGTAGATAAAGATGCTTATGCTTCTGTAGTTCGTGTTGATGCTGGTATTAACTGGCAGTTCCGTAACTCTATTGATTTCGAGGCTTCTTTCGGTTTAGCTCGCATTCAATATGGCCCTGAACACAAAGGCTTTTTTGACGACGGAGACTTCTCTTATTTAGGAAAAGCCCGTGCCTTCTTTACTCTAGAAGCAATTGATGGTGAATTAGTTCCTGCTGCTTCTGGTAGTTTTATACAGTCTCCAGGGATTCGTAATATTCATGCTCAAGCTGGTTTAGGCATTAATGTTGCTTTAGATAGAGGCTTCTTCTGGCTTGGTGCTGATTTTGTATGGAATCAGTTGAAAGCTCATGATTGGGAATTCGATTATACAACAAAAGAATCCACCTATAATTCTCAATATTCTGATGAACTTATGTGGGATAAAAGACAAGACGTTGGTGGGCAAATTAGCTTTGGTATTGAAAGGAACATCTGGTACGATTGGTTTGTTATTCGCGTAGGCGGTAAGAAATCTATTCTTTATACCTCTTGTGATCAAGATCCTCGCAATGTTGGCAAGTCTGGTGTATGTCTTGAAAATGGAAACTTCTTTAGTACAAATCCATTAGCAGACGGTTCCTCAGATGACCACGTTGGTTTTGGCTTTGGCATTAATATTGAAGAAAAGTTAAAGATTGATGTTACTGTTGCCGAAGATTTATTGTATCGTAATCCTTTTCAAGGTGAAGGTCGTTTCTTCTCTCGCATTTCAGCATCTTATTCTTTCTAACTCGTAAAGCGAATCTATTTATAAAAAGGTCTCCTTTTGAGAGACCTTTTTTTTATATTCTTAATATTCTTAATTAAGTATAAGGTTAATTGTCTTCTTGAATTCTTTTATGCAAAAAATCATTTTTATTATCTTAAGTGTTTTTTTCTTTGGCTGTTCTGAGGCTCCAGAACGTATTGAATCAAAATTACATCCGTATCTTCAAGAAGACTTGAAATTTATGGTTGCTGAGCTTTTAAAAGCGAATGGAACAAAAGAAGATCTGTTAGATACACCTTATTATGTGGTTAAAGATTTTCGTCTCTTTGAAGGGGCTAGTGCTGAGATATTCTCAGCTTATGCAGAGGTTGATTTTTTTATTTATAAGAAGATCAAACTTTATCAAAAACGAAAGTATCGTTATGATGCACATTATCGGAAATGGGATCGATATTATAAAAAGTTCTTTTTTGGGTCTGATTTTTCTAAGTAAGGGTAGATTGGTTTATTTTTAAGCTATATTTTTATTTCAAATTCTATTCGAGGGCTTTACTTTGTTTGGTTTATTTTCTTGTGATATTGGTATTGATTTAGGCACAGCAAATACGCTAGTGCATGTTGCTGGCCAAGGCATTGTAATTAACGAGCCTACGGTTATAGCTGTAGATAGTAAAAACAATCGTGTTTCTGCGATTGGTTTTGAAGCAAAAAAAATGTTAGGCCGTACTCCAGGAGAGAGTAGAGCTGTTAGACCAATGAGAGATGGTGTTATTGCTGAATTTGAACTAGTAGAAGTTCTTTTGCAAACCTTTATCAAACGAGTTCAGAAGTATCCTCTATTTTTAGTTAAACCTCGAGTTGTCATTGGTGTTCCATCTGGTATAACTGAAGTGGAAAAAAGAGCAGTAATTGATGCTGCAAAAATGGCTGGAGCAAAAGAAGTTCATTTGCTTCATGAACCAATGGCTGCAGCTATCGGAATGGGAATTCCTGTAGAAGATCCAATTGGAAATATGATTGTTGATATTGGTGGTGGTACTTCTGATATTGCTGTGATCGCTCTTAATGGTACTGTATGTAACGCTTCTGTTCGCGTTGGTGGCGATGAAATGGATGAGTCTGTAATTCGCTATCTTAAAAGCATGTATAATTTGTGTGTGGGTGAAAGTACCGCAGAGTTAATTAAAACACAAATTGGTTCTGCTTTCCCTCTCGAAAAAGAATTGACAATGGAAGTGAAAGGTCATGATTTTATTGCTGGAGTTCCTCGTACGATGGTTATCTCTAGTGAGGAAATTCGTGATGCTTTGAATGAACCTGTGACAGCAATTATTGAAGCCGTTAAACAAGCCTTAAGTATTACGCCTCCTGAATTATCCGCAGATATTTTAGATAAAGGTATTATCATGACTGGTGGTGGCTCTCAACTACGTGGTTTAGATGCTCGTATTCGTCAAGAGACTGGCTTAGCTGTGAATGTGATTGATGAAGCATTAACTTGCGTTTGTAAAGGGGCTGCTCGAGTTCTAGAAGACCTTGATAAGTATCGCCCTGTTTTAATCGCTTCTTCGAATTAATTAACTGGAATACGGGTTGTAAATGTTTAAGATTACCCGTTTTTTAAAGGCAATTGCATCCATAGGTCATGGATTAGTTGTTTTTATTTTTTTGCTGTTCCTAGCTGTTATTATTCGTAAAGCAGATGTGATGGTAAAAAACAGTATTGTAACAACTGCTCTTAGTACGATATTTTATCCTGTTCAGTCAGTGGTTTCTTCTATAGATGACTTTTATGGGAAGTCTATTGAGAATGAACAATTGAAAAGAGAAAATGCGAAACTTCGTGTCGAATTGTTTCGTGCAAAAGAAGGGCTACAAGAGCTTTCTCGTCTTCATAAACTAGTTCGTTTCGAAAATCAATGGGATTATCCTATTGTAACGGCTCGCGTGGTTGGACGAAATCCTGGCCGTTTTTTAACAACGTTTATTATTAATCGTGGAAAAAATCACGGGCTAAAAGAAGAAATGCCTGTTTTTTCAATGCGTGGACTTGTTGGGAAAATATCAAAGGTGGAATGGAATCATGCCTCTGTTCAACTTCTTGTTGATCCTAATCTAAAACTTTCTGTAATGGAAAAAAGAACAAGAGTCATAGGCTTTTTGGAATCGGTGAAGGGACGTAATCTTTCCGCAATGATCCCTACCAATGCAGGTGTAAAAACAGGAGATACTCTGATTACCTCTGGCTTAGGGGGTATTTTCCCAAAAGGAATAGAGGTGGGAGTTGTGGATGATATTCATAAGTCGGATTTAGAGGTGATGCGTTATATGGATATTTTGCCGTTCCAAGAATTTTCGCTATTAGAAGAAGTTTTTGTAATGCAAAAAGAACCCGATTGGATTGTTCGGGAGATGTTAAAATGATTTGGCTATGGATTCGCTTCCCTCTTTTATTTTTAGTTGCTGTAGTGATGCAGACGACAGTTTCTAAATGGATCCGCATTTTTGATATTGGACCTGATTTTATAATCATTTTTATTGTTCTGATTGCTTTGCGTCGAGGCCCTGTTGTTGGAGCCTTGTGGGGTTTCTTTGCTGGTTTTGCTTTAGATGTTTACGCTCCTGTAGAATGGTTGGGTGCACATACGATTTCTATGGTTGTACTTGGTTTTGCTGTTGGTCAATTAGAAGAACGTTTTTTAACCTTAAATTTGGGTATGAAAATAGGTGTCTTGGGTTTAGGTTTTTTCATTTGCGATATTGTTTATTATCTTGCTGTAGGATTTGAAAGAGGTATTGTTTTTAATTTACTCTTGACTCAAACACTTCCAGAGAGCTTATACACTATGGTTTGTGGTGGCGTCGCCTTTAAATTTCTTTTTGAAGGGAATTTGAAAAATAAACATGTATAATGCGAGTTTTGGAAATGAAGAACTACAGAATAGAAATTTAAAAGTCCTTGTACTTTTAGCTTTAATTTTCTTCTTTTTCACAATTATCATTTCTAGACTTTTTTACTTACAATATTTGCACTACGAAGAAAATTTAGAACGATCAGAAAATAATCGCTTAAGACGAGTGGTTCTTACTGCAGAACGAGGCTTTATTTATGATCGAAAAGGACGTATTTTAGTACGTAATAGACCCTCTTATCAGATTGCGTTGCAATCACTTTCTTTGCCAAGAAAAAAAAGTGAAAAAGATTCTATTTTCCGTCGCTTATTAGAAATTCGAGATTTAAATGGGGTGCAGTTATTTGATTCTGCTTCTCTAGATACTGCGTTTCAAAGAACGGTTTGGATAAAAAATCGTCCTATTCGGATTTTAGAAGATGCGACTCCTGAAGAAGTGGCCTTGATCGAAGAACATTCAGGCGATTTACCTGGCGTGGTTACTTTAATTGAATCAAGACGAGAATACCCATATGGTACTTTAGCTGCTCATTTCTTGGGTTATACAGGAGAAATTTCCGAAGAACAATTGAAACAAGAAGAGTTTAAGGATTATTCCTTAGGCGATCGGATTGGCCAAAAAGGTCTTGAGTTGCAATATGATCGAGAATTTAGAGGTGTTAATGGAGTTAAAATTATTGAAGTAAACGCTTCTGGCCGTGAAGTTGGTGTTATCGAAGGCATGGGTAGTCAAGAACCTGTCCCTGGAATGCATTTGGTGACAACGATTGATCTTGATTTGCAAAGGGTCGCAGAGGAGGCTTTTCCCGATAGTGTTCGTGGAGCCGTTGTTGCTATAGATCCACGTACAGGAGAAATTCTTGCGATGGTAAGTTCTCCTCGTTTGGATCCAAATATTTTTTCTCTAAAAAGACGAGAAAGAAATAGAGGTTGGGCTGAAGTTGCTTTAGATTCGACACGCCCTTTGACTAATAGAGCTATTGCTGGAGCGTATCCGCCAGCTTCTGTTTTTAAGCTCGTGACGGCTGGCGCTGGGCTTGAACATGGATTGATAGGACGGAATACTCATTTTCAAAAGGCTTGTACGGGTGGTTTTCAATTTGGAAATCGTTATCAAAAGTGCTGGTCATCTCATGGTAATTTGAATTTAATTCATGCACTAAGGCTTTCGTGTGATGTTTATTTTTATCAAGCTGGTTTATTAATAGATATGCCTCGGATTAATGAATTTGGAGAGCGTTTTGGCTTAGGTTCTGATTTATTAGGCATTGATATTCCTGGAGAACGTTCTGGATGGTTGCCTGATTCGATTAGTTTTAATAAAAGGAATAAAAGAAATGGCTGGCGGTGGGCACGTGGTTTGATTTTGAATTTAGCGATTGGCCAGGGGCAATTAGTCACTCCTTTACAGCAGGCTGTATTTATTGGCTCTCTTGCAAGAAATGAGGGCGTTTTTAGGCCTCATTTTATGAAGGAAATCCGTTCTATAGATGGAGCTTTAGTTAGACGCCAGGAGCCTGTAAAAATCAGAGAAGGGGTGATGAAGCCTGAGACGCACCAAGTGCTTTTAGATGCGATGGACTCCGTGGTGAATCATATTGGAGGTACAGGAAAGCGAGGTGCGGTTAAAAATATTCGTGTGGGCGGAAAAACAGGCTCTGGAGAGTGGAAAAAGGGCGAAAAGACGCATGCATGGTTTGCCTCAGTGGCTCCTTTAGATGACCCTAAAATTGCGGTTGCTGTGATTATGGAGGCTGCTGGTGGTGGTGGTGCGATGGCTGCTCCTGTCGCACAAAAAATAATGCAAGAATTCTTTTATGGGGATACCCTAAAAAAGGAGGGTCCATGAGAACGGGACGGCGTTTTTTAGATAAAACCATGAAAGTGGATTGGTTTTTTATTCTTCTTGTTTTAGCCTTGATGTGTTGTGGTGTGACACTAGTTTATTCCGCAACGTATAATCCAGACGAAGTATTTTATCAATCTTTTTGGTTCCGTTAGATTGTTTATTTTATCGTGGGCTCATTTATCGCTGCTGGCCTTGCATTTATTCGGATTGATTATTTGAAACGGTTAGCGCTCCCTTTTTATTTTTTATCTCTCATTGGGTTAGTTATTGTGCTATTTGGTGGTGGAGATGTAGTTAAAGGTGCTGGTCGTTGGATTGATCTAGGTATTATTAAAATTCAACCTTCTGAATTTGCTAAGATCGCTTATTTAATGGCTTTCTCTTATTGGTTATCAAGGCATCCAGTGAGCTTTTTTCGCTTGAAATCTTTTCTTGCTCCATTTGCTTTGTTTATTGTTCCTTTCATTTTGGTACTACAACAGCCTGATTTAAGTACAGCTCTTGTTTTTACAGCAATCACTTTGGTTGGCTTTTATTGGGCTGGCTTAACTGTTGTGGATATGTTTTTGTTGATTAGTCCTGTTTTTTCAGTGATTTTATCTCATTCTCAGTTTGCCTATTCTCAGATTTTTTGGGGTGTATTAATCTGTCTTGTCGCTCTTGCTTTGTTTTATAGAAGATTACCCAAAGCTTTAACTTCCTTTTTCTTTTTAATCAATATTTTTGCTGGATATGCGAGTTCCATGGTGTGGAATGTGTTAAAACCTCATCAGCAAAAACGTGTAGAAACTTTTTTAGATCCAATGAATGACCCTTTAGGCGATGGCTATCAAGTATTACAATCTATGACCGCTATTGGTTCAGGCGGTTTAACTGGAAAGGGCTTTGGTGAGGGATCTCAAACGAACTTATCGTTCTTACCAGAAGAGCATACGGATTTTATTTTTAGCGTATTAGGAGAACAATTCGGTTTTCTTGGAGCTGTATTTGTTTTGACTTTATTCTTTTTATTTCTGTGGCGTGGACTCACTATCTGTAAGATATACGAAGATCCTTTTGTCAATTTAATGACGGTGTGTGCTTGTGCCATCTTTTTATTTCATATTCTAGTAAATATCGCGATGACTATTGGTTTGATGCCTGTCACTGGTTTACCTTTGCCCTTTCTTTCTTATGGGGGCTCTTTTGCTTTAACATGCATGGTCTTAGTTGGTTTTTTAGTAAACATGCGTTATCAGGGCGGTCGTTATTAAAAAAATCTCTTGAAAAAACGTTTAAATAAGAAAACGTTTTCAGGAGTTTTTTATGCCGTTGGTTCGTCGAATTTCAAACTTTATTTTCGGTTCCTCATGCTTAGGGTGCGGCCTATTTACAGAGAAGCTGGATCCTTGGCTTTGTCCTAGTTGTCGAGAAGAACTGATTTCTCTTGGTAAAGAGCCATTCTTTCCTCAAGAAGATGTAGTTTGTTTATATACCATGAATTCTTTAACTCGTCGTTTAGTGCATGCGTTAAAGTATCATCATATGCCTGGGCTTGCTTCGTATCTCGTAAAACAGTCAGCGGCTTGTCGAGGACGAGAAGTGTTTATGTGGTTTGACTTGTTAAAGAAACCATTTTTATTGATTCCTATTCCTCTTAGTTCTTCTCGATATCGAGAGCGCGGGTATAACCAAACGGAAAAAATAGCCTTTGCTCTCGCTAGTCACCTTGAAGGGGTTGTTTTTCATGGAGTTGTTCGACGTTCTTTTAGTGAATCACAAACAAAATTATCTGTTGAAGAACGAAAACGAAATGTAGCAGGTGTTTTTGAGTTGAAGAAAAAAATTCCAGAAGGACGGTCGACTTGCATTATTATTGATGATGTATATACGACAGGAGCAACGACAAAAGCTTGCTCTTATGCCCTATTACAAGAAAATAAATTGGATGTGAAAATATGTACGCTACTTTTTGAAAAACCAGTGTCTGCAAAGCTTGATTTGGTGGCAGACCACGATGTAGAGTGGGATTAAGTAGCGGAGGAAGAGGGACTCGAACCCCCAAGCCTTGCGGCGGCGGTTTTCAAGACCGCTGACTTACCAATTAGCCTATTCCTCCGGAATAGCAGCAACGATAAAAAAGAAGTGTCATTTCGTCAATAGCAGGATGCCTTTTTTAATCTTTATATTTAAATTTTAGTTATGAATGAATCAAAGAATGAGTCTAATACAGAGGAAATCCTCAATTTATTGTTCTCCTATATGCCAAAAATTGCAGAAGAACGTAAAATGGACGGTCTTTTGATTTTAATGGCCGATTTAGGTCGTTCTTTGGTTGGAGCGGATCGTTGCTCATTGTGGCTTATTGATGAAAATAAGGGCGAAATGTGGACAAAGGTGGCTCATGGGGTAGATGAACTTAGAATTCCCATGAATTTAGGCTTTGTTGGGCATACTGTGAAAACTGGAGAAAGCCTTTGTATTAAGGATGCGTACAAAGATTCTAGGTTCGATTCCAGAAGCGATCAAAAAACAACTTACCACACTCAATCCGTACTTACAGTGCCTCTGAAAAATTCGGAGGGGGCTATTATAGGTGTTTTTCAAGCCATAAATAAAAAAAATCCTCCTTATTACTTTTCTCCAAAAGATGTGGAGTATCTAAGTTTAACGGCTGTTTATTCTGGAAAAACGCTAGAATCTGCTTTGCTAACGAAAGAATTAGAAGATACACAGGCTGAAATACTCAATATTTTAGGAGAAGTATCTGAACATCGCAGTAAGGAAACGGCTGATCATGTCACGCGAGTCGCCGCCTCTTGTTATAAAATGGCTTGTTATTTAGGGCTAAGTGAATATGAAGCGAATCAAATTCGTTTGGCTGCCCCGTTGCATGATTTAGGAAAAGTTGCAATTCCTGATGCGATTTTACAAAAAACAGGGAAATTTACTCCTGATGAATATGAGGTGATGAAAACTCATACTGTAATGGGCCACCATCTTTTAAAGAGTTCTTCAAGAAAATTGCTGCAATTAGCGGCAGAAATGGCTATAGGTCATCATGAGCATTGGGACGGTTCTGGATATCCAAAAGGACTTTCTGGTGAGAATATCCCCCTTTCTAGCCGAATTTGTGCGGTAGTTGATGTTTTTGATGCATTGAGTTCTGCTCGTTGTTATAAAGAAGCTTGGTCAGAAGAAATGGTGAAAGATTTTTTTATAAAACAAAAAGATCATCAGTTTCAAAAAGAGTTGATTGATATTTTATTGTTACATTGGGATGATTTTATTAGCGAATATAAATAAACCCGCTAATAAGTCTGTTTTTTCAAAAATTTGACATAAAACAAAAAAACTTCACTAAAAGTGAAGTTTTTTTGTTGAGTGGCTCCAAGCGGAATTGAACCGCTGACACGCGGATTTTCAGTCCGCTGCTCTACCAACTGAGCTACAGAGCCATTCTGTTGATAGATGCCAAATTTAACACAGAATTTTCAATGTGTCAAGGGAAAGTGATAGAAAATACAGAAAAAAAAGGTGTAAACAGAATATTACTGTTAAGTATTAATTTTAAATTATTTTTTCATATAGATTTGAAATGAAAGGTTTTGGCATATGGGTGTAGAAAGCTTTCGATAGGTGGTTATTTTGCATTGTAATTCTTTTATTAAAGTTTTAGTATCTGGTTGTATTTTATTCGTTTTAGGCTGCTCAGAAGATCCACAGAAACCAGAAGAGATTGATTCTAGTAGTTCTAATTTATCTAATGGGGCCTCTTCTGGAGCGCCCCTTTCTTCAGGCATAGTAAATACATCAAGCTCTTCTAATGTTGGTTCGTCTTCGTCGACTGGTGTTGGAACTTCCTCTTCTTCCATTGTCCCTAATGATTCAACTGTAACTTGGGTGGGCCAGTCTTCTTTATTGATTACAGAAGTGAATCCAATTAATTACATCTGGTTGGATGAAACAGGTTCAGATCCTGGTTGGGTTGAAATTTATAATGCTGGGTCTGAAACGGCTAATTTGAATGGGTATTCACTTGTCGAAAACTTAGTGGAACCTCGTAAATGGGTTTTTGGAGATGAGGTCATTGGTCCAAAACAATTTAGAACGGTTTTCTGTGATAATCTTGATTTACGTGTGGCTAAAGAGGGGACAGATACAGACACTACGCATTTCCGGACGCATACGAATTGGAAGTTAGAAAAAGATGGCGGTTCTATTTACCTAATAGACTACAATTGGAATATTCGAGATTCTGTAAAATATCCTGTTTTAGAACCAGGTGTGAGCTGGGGCCGTGTAGATGGTGGTAGTTGGAAGTATTTTGCAAAACCCACTCCAGAAAAAAAGAATACAGAGTCAGATCCATATTCTGGTGTCACCAATCCCGTTACTTTTGGAGATCGTCAAGCAGGATTTTATAGTGAGCCAATCACATTAAATCCTCCTACATCAACAGATGGCGCTTCTGTTCGTTGTACTTTTGACGGTTCTGTTCCAGATAAGAACACGCCTGTTTTTTCAAGTTCTCAATTTTTAGAAAAGTCGACTGTTGTTCGTTGTGGCGCCTTTAAAGATGGCTTACTCACAAAGACAATTGTAACAAATACGTTCTTTATCAGCGAAACCGTGAGCATGCCTGTTCTTTCGATTGCAGTTGATCCTTATGATATGTTTGATTCTGCTAATGGGTATTATTCTCAAGGCATTGCTAGTTGTGCAGAACCTTGTTATGATGCAAATTATTTTAAAGATATAGAACTTCCTGTTCATGTTGAATTTTTTGAATCTGCAAATGTTGGTACTCCTAGAGCATGGAATATTAATGCAGGCCTTTCCATTATGGGCGGCTGGAGTCGTTATAATGATAAAAAGTCTGTTTCTATTTCTATGCGTGAGCAGTATCAAGATGGTCGGTTGGAATACCCACTTTTTGAAACTCGTCCAGATGCAAAAAAATTTAAGGCGTTTAACTTAAGGAATAATGGTAATCGCTTCCATTGGGATTTTGTGGAAGATGCAATGGGAGGTGCTTTACTTGAAGGCTCTGGTGTTGATTATCAAAGATCTCGTCAAGTGATTGTATTCTATAATGGAGAGTACTTTGGAATTCACGATTTACGAGAACGCTTAAATGAACACTTTGTAGAAACTAATTATGGCATAGACGCCTCGACGGTGGAATCTATTAAACATACTAATCGTTTGGTAACAGCCAATGGCGGAACAATCGATGGGTATGTAGCGATGCTTGATTTTGTAGATGCAAGTGATTTCTCTGAAGCGGGAAGCACTGCTTATGAAACGATTCGAGCTATGGTAGATGTTGGTAGTTATGCTGATTATATGGCCGCTCAGATTTTTTATAGAAATGGAGATTGGCCAAATAATAACGTTCGTGCATGGCGTTCCGCTCCAGAGCATCCTTGGAAATTTGTCGTATTTGATTTGGATCATGGATTTAATTTTGAATGGGCTGTTTCAGGCTTTGGAACATGGACTAACATGTTTGACTGGATTAGAAAAGGCGGACAAAATGAGTCTAAATGTAATGATAAAGGTTGCTTTGCTCAGCTTTATATTAAGTTAATCAAAAATCCAGATTTTAAGCGGATGTTTATTCATCGTTCTGCGGTGATGCTGAAGAATTATTTAACTTCCGCTCGAATCGATTCTATTACTGATGCTATGGTTTCAAAAATTCCAGAAGCAGAAATGGACCGAGATATTGAACGCTGGCCTCGTAAAAATAGCGTTTCTTATACGGGTTCTGCTCTAAAGTCTTTTGGAGCGGAAAGAGAAACGAGCGCATGGGAAGAATATCGTTCTGAGTTTGATTTATCTTCTGATGTGACCATTGCAATTCAGTCCACTGGAAGCGGAATTGTTTTGATGGAAGGAATGACTTTACCACCAAGAAATGCAACAAAAACAAATTATACTGGAACGTTCTTTGGCGGGATAGACATGCAATTAACGGCTATTCCTACTCAAGCAGGAGCAACTTTTGTGAAGTGGGAAGATGGCTCCACAGCGAATCCTCGTTTAGTCACTCCAACAGAAGGAGCTACTTATATTGCCACATTTAAGTAGCATTTCTTTTTCATCTATTATTGAATAGAAAAACAGTATTTTATTTTAAAAAGGCAACGTCTCGGGCGTTGTCTTTTTATCTTTAGGGTTATGGTTAGTCCGATAAGAAAAATGTTTGATGGTATTGCTCATCGGTATGATTTTTTAAATCATGCTTTGAGTCTTTTTAGAGATGTGGCTTGGCGTAAGGCTAGTTGTCGGATGCTTCGAAATAAGGTGCCTCCTTCGGCAAATTTACTTGATTTATGTGGTGGTACTGGAGACTTTGCAAAAACGTATGCACAAGAACTAGAGAAACCTAAATGCAGCGTGATAGGAGACTTTTCTTATGGAATGCTTTACCGTTCTGTACTGAAGTCAAAAGAGTCTTTTGTAGTGCAAATGGACGCTCTAAAAACACCTTTCCCTGGAGCTCTTTTTGATGTAATTCTTAATGGTTTTGGGATGAGGAATTTACCAGACGCCTCTCTTGGTTTAGATGAAGTCAAACGCATTTTAAAGCCAGGGGGCTATTTTGTGACGCTTGAATTTTTTGCCCCTTCCAATTGGTTTAGTCGTTTCTTTTATAATGTCTTGGCTCCAATTTTTATTCCAATTGTGGGTGCTTTCTTTAGTGGAAAAAAAGAGGCTTATGAATACTTGGTTCGTTCTGTTCGTGGCTTTTTGACGATAGAAAACTATGTTCTGCTGGCTCAACAGAAAGGCTTTGAAGTAGAAGAAGTGAAGGCTTGTGATTTCGGGATCGCATACCGAGTGTTGATGAAAAAGAAAGAAGAAAGCTTATGAAAAAACGAATTATTCTTGGAGTGACAGGAGCTTCTGGAAGTATTTACGCCACTAGGCTTGCGATGCACTTAAAAAATAAAGGGCACGAAGTTCACCTTATTCCAACACAAACAGCAAAGCTCGTGATTGACTATGAAAAACAATCAAAACTTTATGATTGGTGTGATTCTGTTTTTGATATAGATGATTTTTTTGTAGAAGCAGCGAGTGGCAGTTCTTCTTATGATGGAATGGCTATTGTACCTTGTTCGATGGGGACTCTAGCAAAAGTGAGTACTGGTGTCGCTGATAATTTATTAGTACGAAGCGCAGATGTGTGCTTAAAAGAAAATCGTCCTTTAGTGATTGTACCTAGAGAAATGCCTTACAATGCTATTCATCTTGAAAACATGATGAAGTTATATCAGGCGAGAGCTTCTATTGTTCCAGCGAGCCCTGCCTTTTACAGAAATCCAACGACGATTGAAGAATTGGTTGATACCGTTGTTGCAAAAGTTTTATCTCACCTGAAAATCGAACATGAATTATCACCAGATTGGAAAGGGCATCATGCTTAAAAAAATATTAGAGTTTGGGCACTTAGTCCGTTTTAGCCATACTTTGTTTGCGATGCCTTTTGCGCTTGCTTCTATGTGGGTGGCTGCAAATGGATTTCAAGGGATGTCCTTTTTAGAAATCCTAAAAATAGTTTTGTTGATTGTGGGGTGTATGGTCACGGCCCGTAATGGGGCGATGTCTTTTAATAGGCTTGCGGATGCTGATTTTGACGCAAAAAATCCAAGAACGGCGTCAAGGCACTTGCCCGCAGGTAAAATAAAGAAAAAGAGTGTCATTGCTTTTGTAATTGTAAACGGTGTTTTGTTTATTACGTTTGCTTATTTTTTGAATTTTTTGGCTTTTGCTTTTGCTTTGCCAGTGTTCCTTTTATTGCTTTCTTATTCTTTTTGGAAACGCTTTTCTTTTTTATGCCATTGGTATTTAGGCTTTGCTATAGGAATGAGCCCTTTAGGGGCATGGATTGCTGTACGTGGAGAGTTTTCTTTATTCCCGATTTTTATGTCTATTATTCTTGCTCTATGGATGGGTGGGTTTGATATCATTTACGCGACACAAGATGAAAAGATTGATAAAGATATGGGATTGCACTCAGTTCCAGCAAAGTTTGGTAGAACGAAAGCTTTAAAAATTGCTCTTGTGAGCCATATCATGATGCTTTTTGTTTGTGCTGCATTTGGGTTTTATTATAGTTTAGGTATAGTTTGGTTGGTCGTGGTCTTGTTAATGACAACTTCTATTATATATATTCATCTATATAGAAAGACTGATGATCTAGATGCCATGAATCGAGACTTTTTTTTAGCGAATGTTTTGATTAGTGTGCTTGTGATGATTGGTTTAATTCTTTGGATTACCATGGGAGGTACTGTTTATGGCTT
>JAAYXQ010000018.1 GCA_012515825.1 Fibrobacter sp. | reverse complement strand
TTTATTAATCTTAGACTTAGAAAAGTCGGGGTGAGAAATTAAAAGTAGTGTGTTTATATTCATACTACACAATGTAAAAAAAATAAATGGATAGATATTTTATTTAAAGGTTGTTTTATTATCTTGTCATTCCATATATTGTGTTAATGAAATGATAATGCCTTAAAAATATGCAATATGTTGTGAAAAAGGCATAAAATAAATGGATGGAACCATGATTTTAAAAGTGAAAAAACGCGATGGTCGTGAAAAGCCCTTTAATATAGAGAAGATTGCAGGTGCAATTGCTAAGGCACTTCGTGCTTCAGGTGAATTAAATGAACGTCTTCGAGAAGAGGAGCAACAGCTTAGTTTAATTAAAATAAATCCAGAAGAGATAGTAGACTCCACAGCATTAAATATTGCTATCGCTGTTGTAGAACATATTGAGTCTCAAGGGATAGATCAACCTGGTATTGAGGATATCCAAGATGCGGTCGAACATGTTTTAGTCGAACAAGGTTATGCAGAAACAGCCAAACGCTATATTCTATATAGGGCAGAACGCTCTCGAGTTCGAGAACTCAATACACGATTAATGCGTACTTTACATGATATCACTTTTAGTGATGCTGAAAAGTCAGACCTAAAAAGAGAAAATGCAAATATTGATGGCGATACCGCTATGGGAACTATGCTTAAGTATGGTTCTGAAGGAGCGAAGCATTTTTATACCATGGTTATGCTAAAGCCTGAGCATTCTATGGCGCATCAGGATGGAGATATCCATATCCATGATTTAGATTTTTATTCCTTGACAATGACTTGCTGTCAAATCGATTTAAATCATTTATTTGAAGGTGGTTTTAATACAGGTCACGGTCATCTTCGTGCACCAAGAGATATTCGGAGTTATGCCGCTTTAGCTGCAATTGCAATTCAAAGTAATCAGAATGACCAACATGGTGGGCAATCAATTCCCAATTTTGAATATGCTTTAGCCAATGGCGTTCGTATTTCTTATCGCAAGTTTTATTCTGCAAACTTAATAAAAGCTTTAGAAATCATGACGGATTCAGAAGAATCAAAAATTACTGAGATCGTTAAGAAGCTTCATCAAGAATTAGACGCTTTAGGTATATATCCCACTTTAGATCCGAATCCTACATTTCATGAAAATGAAGCTCGCGAATTAGTTAAAAATTTTTCGGCTGAGATCGTTTCTAAGGCGCAGGCCTTTGCTCAAAAACAAGCTTATCAAGAAACAGATAAAACCACTTTCCAAGCGATGGAAGCGTTTGTCCATAATTTAAATAGCATGCATAGTCGTGCTGGAGCGCAAACCCCATTTTCAAGCATTAACTATGGGCTCTGCGTAGAACCAGAAGCTCGAATGGTGATGCGTAATCTTTTACTCACAACAGAAGAGGGGTTAGGTGCTGGAGAAACAGCCATTTTCCCAATACAGATCTTTAGAGTTAAAGAAGGAATCAACTTAAATCCAGGCGATCCAAATTATGACTTATTTAAGCTCGCTTGTCGTGTAAGCGCTAAACGCTTGTTCCCTAACTTCAGTTTCCAAGATGCTCCTTATAATCTTCAGTATTATAAACCAGGTCATCCTGAAACCGAAATCGCATACATGGGATGTAGAACTCGTGTGATTGGTAATATTGTGGATCCCACAAGAGAAATTACTTTCGGACGCGGAAACTTAAGCTTTACATCCATTAACTTGCCTCGTATAGCAATTAAATTAAATGGAAGTCAGGAACTCTTTTTTAAAGAATTAGATCGAATCTTAGAACTAGTTCGAGATCAGTTGTTAGAACGTTTTGAAGTCCAGTGCCGTAAAAAAGTGAAGAACTTCCCATTCTTAATGGGGCAAGGCGTTTGGATTGATTCAGATCAATTAGATTGGAACGAAGAGGTTCGTGAAGTCATTAAGCATGGAACGCTTTCCATTGGTTTTATTGGACTTGCAGAAACGCTAGTTGCTTTAACTGGTAAACACCATGGAGAATCAGAAGAATCACAGCAATTAGGCTTAAAAATAGTGAAGCATATGCGTGATTTTTGTGATGCCGAAAGCGAACGATTGAAACTCAATTTCTCTTTACTAGCAACACCTGCAGAAGGTCTTTCTGGACGATTTGTTCGAATGGATCGCAAACGCTTTGGAGTCAAAGTCGGCATTACGGATAGAGATTATTACACCAATTCATTTCATGTGCCTGTGTATTATAAAACAAATGCTCTTCGTAAGATTGAACTTGAAGCTCCTTATCACGTGCTTACGAATGCAGGTCATATCAGTTATATTGAATTGGATGGAAATCCTAGCCATAATTTAGAAGCGTTTGAAAAAATTATTCGAGTCATGGCAAAATCAGGAATGGGTTACGGTTCTGTGAATCATCCTTTAGATCGTCATCCAGAATGTTCTTACACAGGTATTATTGGTGATGAATGTCCTAAGTGTCATGCCAAAGAATCTGAGGGTGCAAAATTTGAACGCATCCGTCGAATTACGGGTTATTTAGTAGGTACCTTAGAACGTTTTAATGACGCCAAAAAATCAGAGGTTAAAGATCGAGTCAAGCATGGACTTTAATATGTCAGAATCAGAAGAGCGAGTCTTAAGACTTCGTATTTCTGGAATTGAGCCAGAGTCCATCGTCGATGGGCCTGGTATTCGAATGACTATTTTTGTCCAAGGTTGTCCGCACCGTTGCCCTCATTGCCATAATCCTCAGACGCATGATTTCGATGGAGGGCATTTTTTGCCTATCCATGAAATTTTAGAAATGATAGAAGAAAATGATCTTTTAGATGGCATAACTTTTAGTGGAGGAGAACCATTTTCTCAAGCTGAAGAGTTAGTTCCATTAGCTCGTGAAATAAAAGAACGTGGCTATAATTTAGTCATCTACACAGGCTATTTATATGAAGATTTGTTAGCCTCTTCTTCTAAAATCCCTGCTTACCTAGAATTGCTCTCTTTTGCTGATATACTTGTTGACGGCCCTTTTATTTACGCCGAAAGAACATTAGATAAACCTTTTAAGGGATCTGCAAATCAGAGAGTGATTGATGTTCAAAAAAGTTTATCGGAAGGACGTGTAGTTCTTTTTTCTCAAAATGATGAAAAGTAAGGACTTATCTTTTTTATTTAATAAAGTCCTGTTTTATCTTAAATTCCTTGATTTTTGTCTTTTTTAATCCATTTTCCGAGTTGTTTGTTTGAAAATGATCTTTTGATTGGTTGCCAAAAAAAACAATTAAAAATAGATACAGTTGATACAGTTATATGTTTTGAAGCTGTTATTCAGGATTCAGCTTCTGATGTAATAACTTATTTTTTTTACGTGGTTAAGGATACTTTCTATGCTCTAATTTTTTAGAGTGAGTTTTCAAAACAAGGATCTTTTTATGAAACTAAAAAAAATGGTATTAATCGCTATGGCCCTAATTTCATCTGTATTTGCACAAGACAAGCCTTATTCAGGTGCTGAGTTATATAGCAATGAAACTTTTATGTACGGCAGGTATGAAGCAAGAATGTATATGGCCGCAGGTAGTGGTTTAGTAAGTTCTATGTTTTTGTATTACAATGACTCATGGATAGGTAAAGGAGAACCTTGGGTAGAAATAGATATAGAAGTGTTAGGTAAATCACCTAACACGTTTCAATCAAACATAATCTCTGGGTCTTTGGAGTCTAAGATCACCAGTGAAAAGCATCACAATCTCTCCCAGCCAGCCAATGCCACTTA
>JAAYXQ010000187.1 GCA_012515825.1 Fibrobacter sp. | reverse complement strand
TTTTCTGGAAAAACAATTTGGCAGATTTCTATGGCTTTTGGCGCTATTTTGGTTCTTTCTTCGATTTTTGCATTCTTAAAAAAACCTCGTTTGCTCGCTATCTTTTTAGCTTTTTATTTTCTCATCGCCGTTGTCGATTATGAAGTTTTTAGGTTCTCTCACCAGCGATTATCTTACTCTTTTTTACGCACTTATTTTCATATTTCAAACATCACCGATAGCACTACCATTTCCACTCTTGGCGGCGATCTCAAAGGAACCATTTTATGGCTAATGATTATGCTAATCACGGTTGTAAGTGCTATTACTTTTGTGGTGTATTACACTAAGAAGAAAAAAAAGCTGGTTCAAACACTTAAAAAATCAAGTCTTAAGTTACCCATCGTGTTAGGAAGTGTTGGATTAATTCTTTCGGTTATCCCTTTAGTTTTATTTTTGACAGGGACTCGTGGCATCAAAACGATTCCTATTATAAATGTCCCAGTCGATATGCGCTTTACACTTGGTAAGCATACTCTCACTTCTCCAGTTTTACATATCGCTGCCGTCGAAACATTTGAGTTTATTCGAGACAACCATAAAATTACAGACGAACTTGTCGACGATTTAGACGCTTTTTTACCTTCTCATTTTGGGTCTAGTCGCGTGGATGCAAAGCGGTATCCATTATATCGAAATGCGCCTACTCATGAATACAAGGCAAAACAGCCATATAACATAATCTTTGTGTTTGGAGAGTCTTATAAAGGCCGTATTTTTAATCAAATGCTAGAAGGAGATACCACTCTAGCTCCTAATTTGTGGAAACTCGCAAGCGGTGCTTTCTTTACAGAAGGCGGTGGTGGCCTTTGGTTTAAGAATGCTTTTAGCGGTGGATACCCTACGGTCAGAGGGATTATGGCTACTTATTTAGGGTTCCCTTCGCACCCCAATCGAGATGTGCCAAGTTTTTATGCCTCCAATCATTTTAAAGGGTTCCCTGAATATTTAACGCATTACATAAAATCTTATATGACCGTTTCCAATCCCGTTTTTGATCACACGCTTCCTTTTGTAGAAAAGTTTTATGGTGATCATTGGCACTTGCCAGAGACTGCTGAGATTAGTGGAACAGCAGATAGTTTGGGAATGGATTTAACATTAAAACTTTTGGATGATTTACCGACTGATACCACTTGGTTTTTAACTTATAATACAATTGCATCGCATATTCCATTCCGTGGTTATCCAGATGATTTTGCTTCTAAACCAGACGATGCCATGGAACGATATAGAAACTCCATTTTATATATAGATCATCATTTTGGTCGATTACTTTCGGCACTTTCTAGTCGTCCTGATTTTAAGCGTACGGTGATTGTAGTGATGGGAGATCATGATACCCCTGTAGATTCTATTGATTATAAAGTGCCGCAGCCTTTGGGCGTCTCTTCTTCTCAAATTTTCATGGGCATCTTTTCTGCAGATTCGAATTTATTTCAAGGTTTAGAAATTCGAGAGGATGTTGCTTCTCAGCTAGATATTGGTCCAACCATTTTAGATTTAGCTCAAGTGAGAGCTTCTAACCATTTCTGGGGATACGATTTACTTGCTGAAAAACGCCCCGCTGAACAACCCGCCGTATTTTTCTCTCAAAACGCCTATTATTTGGGCTTTAGGGATTATGTTTTAACTGGTGGCCTTACCACTAGTGACGTTTATAAAGGCATTCAGGGCCAATTTTTGCCAGCCGACGATTCTTTGTCACTGTTCTGGAAGAAAAAAGTAGTGGGGGCAAGTAAAGTGTTGCGTT
Source organism: Fibrobacter sp. (assembly GCA_012515825.1). Lineage (GTDB taxonomy): Bacteria > Fibrobacterota > Fibrobacteria > Fibrobacterales > Fibrobacteraceae > Fibro-01. The sequence goes on along the minus strand of JAAYXQ010000187.1, from coordinate 84 downwards.
CTCTATTGCGTAATGATAATATGCAACCATAAGGTGCAAGACTTTGGCTATGATGGGGATTGATTTTCATGAACCAAGTTGATA
>JAAYXQ010000186.1 GCA_012515825.1 Fibrobacter sp. | reverse complement strand
GCGGGTTACTTCGATTTTCTGAAATTAAACCTAATCAAATAACACATATTGGTTTGAGTACTGTGGTTCCTGCTCATGAACGTCCTTGGATTAAAGCGTTAACTTTTCTTTTTAATAAACCAGTTCAAGTTGTCTCTTCAGATAATTGCTTAAAATTGCCGATCGCCTATTTGAATCCTTCTATGGCAGGTTCAGATCGTCTATGTAACGTAATTGCGCTTCGGGATCGTGGTTATACGGATGCCATTATTGTGGATATGGGAACAGCCACAACTTTCGATGTCATGAAAGATGGTGGTTTTGCTGGTGGTTTGATTATTCCTGGAATTAGTGCAAGTCTAGATGTTTTAACAGAAAAGGCCGCGCGATTATTGCCTGTCACTATTGAATGGCCAGAAAATCTAATTGCAAACAATACAGATGACGCCATCCGTTCGGGTTTGTTATTTGGTTTTAAGGTCGAATTAGAATCGATTGTGGCTTTGATAAAAAAAGAATTCACGAAAGAAAACATTCCTGTTTTTGCAACAGGGGGTTGGGGTAAAACGATTGCTCGTCGTACAGAATGTATAGATACATATGATCCGTACTTAACACTAAATGGCATCCGTTTAGTGGCTCTATATGGCGAGGGAGCTGTTGTTGTTGACGAAGAAGGAGATGATGAATGAGAATTCTCGTGACGGGTGGTGCTGGCTTTTTAGGGTCACATCTTTGTGAACGTTTGCTATCAAGCGGTCATGAAGTGATCTGCTTAGACAACTTTTTTACTGGGCGTATGGATAACATTGCTCATCTAAGAGACATTACTCGGTTTGAAGTGATTCGCCATGATGTCACGGAACCTATTTTACTTGAAGTCGATCTTATCTTTAATTTAGCTTGCCCAGCAAGCCCTGTGCATTACCAACATAATCCAGTGAAGACAATAAAAACAAGTGTCATGGGAGCCATTCACATGCTTGGTCTTGCAAAACGAGTCCATGCACGTATTCTTCAAGCGAGTACAAGTGAAGTTTATGGAGATCCAACGCAACATCCTCAGAGAGAATCTTATTGGGGAAATGTAAACCCAATTGGGATTCGCAGCTGTTATGACGAAGGCAAACGCGTTGCAGAAACGCTTTTTATGGATTACCACCGTCAAAATAAGGTGGATATTCGTATCGTTCGAATCTTTAATACTTATGGCCCAAGAATGCTTGCCAATGACGGTCGAGTCGTCAGTAATTTTATCGTTCAAGCGCTTCAAGGTCAAGATATTACCATTTATGGAAGTGGCCAACAAACACGTAGCTTCTGTTATGTCGACGATTTAATCTCAGGCTTTATTTCCATGATGGATCAAACCCAAACGGTTGGCCCTATTAATATAGGGAATCCTTCAGAATTCACGATGCTTCAACTTGCAGAAGAAGTCATTCGTTTAACTGGAAGTAAAAGCAAAATTGTCTACCAGCCACTTCCTGGAGATGATCCTCAAAAACGTCGTCCTGATATTTCAAAGGCAAAAGAAATATTAAATTGGGAACCTGTCGTTTCTTTAGAAGAAGGCCTTATTAAAACGATTACTTATTTTGATCGTTTAATTGAAGCGGGCATAAGGTAACTTGCGCTCAAAGACCCTTGCAAATAGGGCATTCTGAGACGACGTGCCCACGCGCTTTACAAAAGTTTCGCCCAAAGTAGATAAACTGTAAATGGCGTTTTTCCCATTCTTCTTTTGGAAATATTTTCTTTAAGTCTTTTTCTGTTTGTTCTACAGAACTTCCATTGCTTAATCCGAAACGCTTTGCTAGGCGATGAATATGAGTATCTACTGGAAAAGCAGGGATTTTAAAAGCATGGCTCATTACCACACTTGCTGTTTTGTGGCCCACTCCAGGGAGAGCCTCTAATTCTTCAAATGACCTTGGCACTTGCCCTTGGTGTTTTTCGATTAGGATTTTTGATAAATTGAATATGTTTGTGCCTTTCGTTCTAAAAAAGCCACAAGGTTTGACGATTTCCATGATGGTTTCCACTTTTAACTTGATCATGGCTTCTGGGGTTTTAGCTT
>JAAYXQ010000185.1 GCA_012515825.1 Fibrobacter sp. | reverse complement strand
TGAGCTAGAAGGTTTCTTGTGTGTATACAGAGGGGATTGATAACAGTTATTTTCTTTAGATAATAAATGGAATGTTCGTTGTCTCCTGCAAGAATACTTGCAAGAGCAATAATAAACATAGAATACTGAGACCCAGCATTAAAACGCATCGCGTGGGCTGCGAGTTTACGAATTTGAGATTCATATTCACTTAAGGCACACCAACGCTCAAGAAGTGCTTTATAATGACTTGAGGCGAGAATATAAGAAACGTATATATGAGGTTCTTTTTCATCAGAAAGAGCGTGGAGTGCTTCTTTTACCTCGAGCCAAGATTCTTTAGTTCGTGCTTCCGATTTTATACGATGATAAGATGTTAAATACCACCATTTTGGTTCCAAAGAGGAATCTTGTTTATAAAGACGAGCAGAGGCAAGCTCTATTTGCCTCCATAATTGAATCGTCATACGAGAGGATTCTAATTCTAAATCATCATTTTTTAAAAAGGAAAAAGAGGCTGACCAAAGAATTTCAGGAGATTTCGCATGATGGAGAGTTAAGAATAATGTGGGATTACGTCCATCAGAAAAATTGGCGTTGATCCAAAAATCAGAAGAAGAATCTTGCGAATCGTAAGAAACCATTTGAATATTCAATAGTTCAAAACGGTGCAAGTTTTTAATTAACGACAAGTAAAAAAAACTTGGCGTTAATATTAGATTCCACCTTTTCTGCACCCCAAAAAAGAATTTGTACAGTAGATTTAGATGACGATTTAGTCGGCAAAATAGACGCTGCTTCAGTCCGATTAGTTACCTCAAAAATAGTCTTTAAAAAAGAGAATAAGAAAAATCTGCTAAAAACATCCTTTAATTTTGGTTGTTTTTGGTAGAAGTATTTTCTGTAATCACTTCTACAAAGTCATTATTAATGGGCTCGTTTTTACTCATTTTCTGTAAGTATTCTCTGCATTCCAAGTTTGGAACAATATTTGGATGAACATGGATTCTAACAGCACGATTTCGTCCATTTTCTTTCGCCATAGATAAAGCCACATCACTAATGTTGATGACTTCTTCCAAATTGAGGAGATCTGGAGTCAATACGTGAATAGGCATCATAGAATACCCAATAGAACAAGTAATGTTGACCGCATTGTCTTCACTTATTTTTATAGAATTAGATTCGACCGCTTTTAGTACTTTTTGAGGAAAGGCATCTAAAAAATCGGGATTAGTGCCATTCAAAATAATCAAGAATTCTTCTCCGCCCCATCGAACGATATAATCATCAGCGCGAATTTGTTTTTTGAGTAATCTTGAAAGATTAATTAGAACTTTATCTCCTGCATGGAGCCCATAGGTATCATTGATTTTATTAAAATGATCAATATCAATCATATAGACGCCAAGCACTTTTTTTGTGATAGAGAGATCTCGTTTTTCAACATCTTTTTGTAATTGTTTCTTTCGAGTGATGAAATTCATCGACATTTCAGAGACAAATTCAGAAATGTAGCGACGGTTATGAAGCGTGGTTAATGGGTCTTGTAAAGAAAGCAATCTTAACTTTTCATTCGCTTGGTTTAGCTGTACAGTTCTTTCGTGTACTTTTTTTTCTAGACTTTGATAAAGCTTTGCATTTTCAATAGAAATAGCCGCTTGAGATGAAAGAAGCTTTAAAATTTGAGTTTTATCTTTGGTAAAGAAATCTTCAGCTAGATCATGCTCTAAGTAAATAACTCCCACGAGTTTATTTCGAGATAAAATTGGAGTTGATAAAATCGATTTAATTTGACTTTCTTGAATATGAGCATTGCTTTTGAAAACACCTTCTTTACAAGCATTTCCAAGAAGCATTTTTTCTAAAGAGCGAGCCACGTATTGGATGATTTCTGGGCATAGAGAAGTACTCTTACGATAATGAATAGATTGCATCACCTCTATTTCTTCATTAAAGCTCTTCTTTTCTGCTTCAACATAAAGTTGTTTGTCTTCTTCATTTACAAGAAGTAATGCTCCTTGACGTGCTCCTGTATTTTCAAGAATCAGAGACAATAGAGTATACATTAATTTGTCAATTCGTATGTCTGCTGAAATAGTTTGTACGGCTTTTGTAATAGAGGCCACTTCATCGATAGTATTATTTGAAATACTGTGTGAAATACTGTGAGTTTGAGACGATATGAAGACCGGTTTTAAGGAAGATGGTTTTAAATAGGGATGTTTTTCTTCCATCATATTCACTTTTTTGAGCGCCCCCCATTTTTTGAATAAATGATGAGCTTCTCTTAAATATGCCTTAGCAATCATTTCATTATCTAGACTTTGCCAGAAACTGGCAAGGGATTCATAGATTAACCCCCTGATATGTATGAAGTCATCTTGTATTAAAGAATCAAGTGCCTTGTTATAATGATCTAAAATTTCTTCTTGAGTTGATTTTTTAAAAATGGCTACTTCAGCAGAGAGAAAGTGAAATTTATGCGCAAAATTAGAAGGGCAAAGAGTGGCTGAATTTTCTAGATTATTGAGTAGATCGTTAATGGTTTTTATGTTGACTAATTTTTCTTTCTCAGAATAAGAGTCCCATGATTTGATAATGAGAAGCCCTTTGAGCATAAAATGTTCTGGTCCAGGAAAATCGGAGAGAGAGGCATATAAAAATTCATCTGATAATTGAGACCATTTTTTTGCCTCTTCCCAGTCGTTATGAATATAATGATACATGGTATTATATTCATAGAATCTCCAAAGGAAGGCCGTATTTTTAACAACATGAATTTTTGAAATATATTCATCATCATTATTTATTAATTCAATAGAGGAGTATTTCTTAATGAAGTAATAAATCAGGTTTGCAAGGAGCAAAGGCATTTCAGTTTTAATTTCATTTAAGAAACGAATGTTCTCGAGAGCTTCTTCTCTACATTCACTCAACTTTTTTCCAACTTGCATATTCAAATGCATCTTATGCACAAGAGCATAGGCAGCGTGTTGAAGATCGCCAAATTGTATACCAGTTGAATAAGTCATGTCAAAATATTGAAGAGCCTCTTTATAATACTTATTTCTGTAAGAAACAAAAGTAAAGCTAAAATAGGCAGCTGGTTTCATCGACTCGGCTTTTAACCGATTGATTAAGCGGAAAGCCGCATGCCCTAGCCGGTAGCCAATAGTAAAATCTTTAAATTCGGGGCTGTGATTAATACCCACGTCAACAAAACTTTTACATGAAAAAGAGGTTACGCCATATTTTTGAGAAATATCAAACATCATCAATGAAGTGAGAACATAAAGAGCTGGATTAAATTGAAGTGCGGGAGCGATTACTGTAAACAGTAACTCCATGGTAATTTTTTTATCTTCATCTTCCAATAAAGGTAAATCAGCAAGCTTTTCTATCATATCATCTGTATTAATAATCTTTTCTAGCTTGATCATTTCTTCACCAATTCTTCGCTCAATTTCTTCAGGATCATGAGGCAGAGTCACCCCAAATAATTGTAATCCTTTACGAATTTCATTAATAGTTTCAGGTATTTGCCCTTGAAATTCAAGAATACGAGCTTTTAAGCAATGTACTTTAGCTTGATCTAAAGGTTTGTCAGACAAATTAAATAATTTATTACAGATTTCTTCTGCTTTTATCAATTCGCTCGAAAGAAATAATGCTTCACTTAAATTATATAATACATGGTACCATTTCATTGGCTGTTGAAGCCATTCTTCTTTGGTTAGTAATGATTCTGCAACGGTAAGATATTTTGATGCCATTGAGAAGATAGTCGATTTCATCGCTTTAGTGGCGACATTTGTATTCAACTCACATAATGCTTTTCTTTCGGAAAAATCAGTAATAAGCATTCTACCTTTGTTCATGTGGTTTACCACATTGTACATAAAGTCTGGATCTTCCCGATTTTTTATGCTTTTAGCGAGCTCTTTTCCTATTTTAAGATGGATTAATTGTCGATCTTGTTCAGGTATTTGAAAATAGATTAACTGTTGAATTCTGTTGTGTTGAAATGCAAAGCGGAAATGAACCGAAGAAAGAGAAGCCTTTTTATCTTCAAGATGCATCATCTTGTAATTTTTATCTAGTGGATAAATGATTTCATTTTTGATCACAGGCCAAAGAAGTGTCCCAATTTCTGCGGGTTTTCGCTTACTGACTAACGATAAAATCTCAAGATCAAATTGAACTCCAATACAAGAGGCTATTTTTAGAATATCTATTGCCCCTGTGTTCACTTCATTTATCTTTTGACTTAAAAGATCACTTACATTATCGCTTATTGGGGTATTTCTTATTTGATTAATATCCCATATCCATTTCCCTTCTTTTAATTCAAAAACGCCTAGTTCAAAAAGTGTTTCTAGTAGTTGATGAATAAAGAAAGGAGAACCACCTGTTTTTTGATATATCAAATTAGCAAGAGATAGCGTCTCTTCATCAGGAGGGGAGCGGTGAAAAGTATCAGCAACCATCTGATCTATATCTGTAATTTCTAAAGGCTGTAAAGCCAGTGTTTGCAAACTAAACGGTTTTTTCTCTAAGCCTTCAATTGCAGATATTAAGGGATGTTTTATTCCTAAATCATTTTTTCTGTAGGCTCCAATAAATAAAATACTTGATGGTTTACTTTTATCAGCAATATATTTTAAGAGGTTTAATGAAGTAGAGTCACACCATTGTAGGTCATCAAAAAAGATGACAAGAGGAGTCTCTGTGGAGGCAAATAAACTAATAAAGTCACTTAAGATTATTAAAAAGCGATTATGGGCTTCAATTGGACTTAATTCAATGACAGGAGGCTGAGCACCGATGACCTTTTCTAGTTCGGGGAGTATTTCTGTTAGAATACTCGCATTGGGAGCCACTGTGGAAAGAATATTTTTTTTCCAAAAAGCTATTTCATTCTCTGGAAGAGACAACAGCCATTGTATTAGATCATGTAATGCTTGCAGAATGCCATGAAGGGGAATATTACGCGCTAGCGGATCAAATTTTCCGCTTACAAAAAGCCCTTTTCGAAATGCTACTGTTTTACTGAATTCTTGAACGAGGCTTGTTTTCCCATATCCAGAATTTCCTTCGATCAAAACGATTGCTGAATTCCCGTTTGTTACATCATTAAAACTATTATTGAGGGTCTCTAGAGCATCTTGCCTACCATAAAGCTTATTTGGAATTTTTAATTGATCGGAAAGATCGTATTTCCCAACATCAAATGGAATAATACTGTTATCAAAAAGAACGCTTTCGAGACATACTTCTAAATCTTTTTTTACTCCAGAGGCTTTTTGATACCTTTCTTCTGGGTCTTTTGCAAGAAGTTTTAATAAAATGATCGAAATCATTTCAGGAATGTTTTTCTTGATCAAATGAGGTGGCTCAGGTTTTTTGGCAATATGACCATAGATGATTTCATCATCATCTGTGCTTGCAAAAGGCAATTGACCTGTAAAAAGTTCATAAAGAGTGACGCCAAGAGAGTATAGGTCTGAACGATTGTCTATTGGCTGGTTGATTTTCCCCGTTTGTTCTGGAGAAGAATAACTTGGAGTGCCTTCCAACATGCCTTGATCCATTTTGTGCGTCATTTCTCGCTTTAATTCTACGGCGAGCCCAAAATCAATAATTTCAAGACGGTTTGTATTACGGTTCCAGATAATATTAGATGGATTAATATTTTTATGGATTATATTTTTACTGTGGATTAAAGAAAGTATATCAGCAATCTTAATCGAAAGCGTTAGCTTTTCGGCTAGGCTAATCACTAAGGAATGAATCACATCAGATAAAGTGATTCCATCAATATCTTCCATCACAATGCCGAGTGAATTATTATACTTCACAAGATCATAAACTAAAAGAGTATCTTCACCTGATACCTTTTTTGCCATCTCGTATTCGCGCTTAAAAGAAAATAAGAGCTCTTCTGATGGAAACTCTTGATTTAGAATTTTAATAATTACTGGTAGAGAATCCTCTTTACGTACCCCTCGATACACAATGGATTCTTGGCTTTCATATATTTTTTCAGAAAAAGTGTAACCCGTTAGTTTAATCATCACCATCCTCAAGTAAGATCATCCAAATGAAAATAACTAATAAGAACTTGTGATTAACAGGGAAAAAAAAGAAAAAACACATAAAAAGGCTATTTTATGTGGCTTTTTTTCTAAAAAAAGGGGAAAAAGTGAGAAAAAGCATAGAAATCATTTCTATGTTCATATGGAACGAATGATCGTGATTAAAGTATATTCTTGAAATAAAAAAAGATAAGTGATATGGATAAGGAGTAAATCATGGCTTTAATTAGTTTTATGCTGTTCATACTAGCTATTATGGTTTCTTTTGCCATACTTATTAATGGACAATTTAATCGAAATCATGAGACCCAGAAAAAAAGACTAGAACATCGTTTAGCGATGCTAGAAAAGTTTATTTCTTTTTATGGAAGAGCTCAAGAATATCATTCCTTTGATGGTTTTTATGAATTACAACTCCTTTTTGGTCTATATGGCGAAGATGATGAAAAAAAGAGTATGGATTATATCATTTCATTAATCAAGAGTAATTCCAAAAATGTCGAGCTCCCTAAACAGTTGAATGAACTATATATCCTTCTTACAGAAAGATTGCGAGCTGAGCTCGAATCTAAGCGATTAGCTTAGCGTTTTAATCACCATTTTTAGAAGGCTAAAAAGGTATTATTTTTTTTACATCGTTTAATGAGATAATAAGAAAAATAGTGCTCATTGTATTCCATTCGAAACGCCTGTTTTATTAAGAATCTCATTTATAGAAACGTTACTTATTAAATAAATGTTCTCAAAAAAGGATGTTGTAAATAATTACAACAGATTCGACTTATTCACTTTCAACTTTACTCCGTTTTTGGGTTTAATAAAATAAATTTAGTACGTGTGTAATCGTTGTTTCTAGTCTGGTGTACAAACGATTTCGGATAAAGTGAATTATCCTTTTTGTTGTGGGTCTGTGGTTATTCCTTCTATAAAAAGGCTTGTGTGTGGGTACAGTTTGTGTCCAT
>JAAYXQ010000017.1 GCA_012515825.1 Fibrobacter sp. | reverse complement strand
GCCCCGTCGCCTTTGATTACGACTTTAAATGTTTTTGCAATCAATTGAGCATCAACGCCAAAATTCCCATGACGTACATATTGATTATCAAGACGCATCCATTCCTCAAAGGTAACATTACTTCTGCCACTGACTTGCCAGAAACAAGTGAGCCCAGGAGTTACAGAAAGACGCATTTTATGCCAAGGTAAATATTCAGCGACTTCGGAAGGAACAGGAGGCCTTGGACCAACAACAGACATGTCGCCTTTTAAGATGTTAAATAACTGAGGAAGTTCATCTAAACTAAACTTGCGTAAAATACGACCTAATGGATAAATGCGAGGGTCGTTTTTCATTTTAAAAGTGGGGCCGCCAGATTCGTTGTATTCTTGGAGAGCTGCTTTTCGTTCTTCGGCATCGGCGTACATGCTTCTGAATTTATACATGGTAAAAAGCTTTCCATTTTTACCCACGCGAGTTTGCTTAAAAATAATAGGCCCTTTGGGATCACTGATTTTGACCGCTAGAGCAATGATTAAAAGCAGTGGTGATAAAAGAAGGAGAGCGATTGTAGTGCATGTGAGGTCAAAAGTACGTTTGATGACATAACGCCATACTTTCTTCTGACTGTGATGCATGACATTAGAATAAAATAAACGAGAGAGAGCGAAAAAACCTTGGCTACTTTCGTTGAATTCTTGAATGGTGGAGTCTAACTCTTGATCTTTCTTTTCTAAAAGCCCAGTGTAGACGTAAGCCTTAAATACAGGTGATTTAGGCTTGTTTTCTCGAAGCTGAGAGAGTAAGTTCGCATTATGAAGATTACGTAGCATTTGCTTACGAATCTGTTCAAGAGTGGACACATCAGAATCAAGAAGAATCAGCCCAAGGCCACTCCCTTCGGAAAGGTAACCCACGACATCTGTAAACTTGGTTTGAGAAAGCATTGATAAAACGCAAATATTCCAAGTACGTAAAACAACTTTATCTGGTTTTGCCCAGCCAAAAATATCGAATTGACGTGCAAAAATTTTTATATAAAGAAATGGTCTTTGAATTCGATTTGTCCTTAAGAATTCCTCTTTAAGCCTAGCCTGGAATAATTTGGCTGGGTAGATGGGATTTCCAAGATTTTGAGAAGAAATCAAAGAATCCAAATGGTTTTTTGTCGAATCGTTGCTCACGTATACAAATATAAACTTTTTATACATCCTTTGTGAGAAAAAATACAGCTTTATTCGCTCTGATTTTCTATCTTGTGACCGTATTTTTAGATCGGAGACCTTTATGCGTATTGGACTTATTGGTACTGGCACTGTTGGTGGCGGCGTTATTGATATTCTGGAATCAAAATCAAAATCATTTCAAGAAGATCTTGGATTAACTTTAGAGCTCGCTTGTATCTGTGCAAGAACAGATGAAGAATTAGCCCCATTTAAAGCGAAAGGTTATACAGTAACTACTAGTGCAGATCAAATGATTAAGGATCCTTCGATCGATGTTTTAGTTGAACTTGCTGGTGGTTATGAAATGCCACGAAAGTGGATTACTGCCGCATTAAATGAAGGGAAACATGTCGTCACTGCGAACAAAGCCCTTCTTGCAAAATACGGCCATGAATTATTTCCTTTAGCAGAAGAAAAAGGTGCTCATATTCTTTTTGAAGCCGCTGTCGGTGGTGGTATTCCAATAATCAGGAGTATTCAAGAAGGTTTTGTCGGTAGTAAGATTGAGCATTTAAGCTGCATTATCAATGGTACCTGTAATTACATTCTAACTCGAATGTCAAAAGAAGGCCTTTCTTTTGAAAGTGTGTTAAAAGACGCTCAGGCAAAAGGCTATGCAGAGGCCGACCCAACATTTGATATTGAAGGCGTTGATTCTGCTCATAAAACGGCTTTGCTTGCAAGCTTATGTAGTAGAAAACATGTGGATTTTGAAAAAATCCATGTAACAGGTGTTTCAAGTATTACAAGTGCTGATATTGCTTATGCTAAAGAACTGGATTGTTCCATCAAATTACTTGGTCTTTATCACGCTTCAGGTGATCGAGTAGATGCTCGTGTTCATCCTTGTCTTGTCCCTAATGACCACTTACTTTCTAGTGTGAATGGCGTTTTAAATGCAGTCTTTTTAGAATGTGATAATTTAGGTCCTACTCTACAAACAGGTGCAGGTGCAGGTCGTTTACCTACCGCAAGTGCAGTGGTCGCTGATCTTGTTTCTCTTGCTCGTTCCGCTGGTAAAAGAGAATCTATTCCAATGGGCTGGTTCCAGAAAAATAATGAAGCAGATCTTGTTCCTATCGAAGAAACAGAGGCTCGTTATTATTTCCGTTTTACAACGCAAGATGCCTGTGGCGTTTTAGCAAACATTACTAGCATCCTTGCCAAGAATCAAATTTCTATTGAATCTATTATACAAAAAGATGTAAAAGATCCTGGAAAAGTAAGTATCGTAGTGATTACAGAGAAAACAAAAGAAAAACGAATTAGCTCTGCGATTGCAAGTATTGATGCTTTAGAAAGCGTTTCAGATAAAAGTCAGGTGATTCGTTTTTTAATGTAGAGAAAAAGGAATGTTATGTTTCGAGCAACTACTCTAGAACGCACCTTACTAGTAATATCTGACTTTATTGCGTTTTCCATTTGTTTTGTAATCGCATTTTGGGTTCAGTTTTACAGTGGCTGGATTGCAGATAAATTAGATGTTTCAAAACAATTGCTAGATTATTTGCCAGCGGGCGTTCTATTAAGTTTTGCTTGGATTATTTTCTTCTTTTTAACAGGTCTTTACCGCTCTTGGCTTTTACTTTCAAGAACTCAGCAAGCTCTATATGTTTTAAGGTCTATTTTATTTGGAGTCGTCTTTTTAATTGTAGGCCTTTTTGGTAGTGAGTTTATTGGCAAAATCATGGCCTCTGCTCCTTTGACAGAAGGGTATTTGTACGGGTCTCGATTCATCTGGATTTTTGCTTATGGCTTATTAGCCTTTTTCTTAGTTGTCTTTTTTAGAATGTTGATTTATTTATTCTTGAGACGATTATTAAGACAAGGTTTTGGAGCCAATCGGATGCTCGTTTTAGGGGCAACAGAAATGGGAGCCCATGTGGCTGATTCATTTATGGCCTCTCCTGAGCGAGGGCAAAAGGTGATCGGCTTTGTAGATGAGCGTTACCAAGTGTTACCAAAAGAATACGCTAATTTACCATTACTTGGTAAATATTCAGATTTGCCTCGTATTGTGCGTGAAAATCATGTGAGAGGAATTATAATTTCTCATGATAGCACTTCAGTTCAAGAGATCATGCGAATCTTAGTTTGGCTTTGCGATTTACCTGTTCATATCTATATTATTCCGAATTTATACAATGTTGTTCATGGCCATTTTAAGGCGAATTTAGTTCATGGTTTTGAACTTCAAGAACTTTTCCCTTTTAATATGCCTCTTTGGCAAGTTCGAGTCAAACGGGCCATGGATATTATCATCGCCTTTGGTTTACTCATTCTTTCTTCTCCCATTTTTTTCCTCGCTGCCATTGGCGTTAAACTAGATTCCAAGGGCCCTATTTTCTATAGTCAAGAGCGAGTTGGTTTATATGGCCGTCGTTTTATGGTTCATAAGTTTAGAACGATGAAAGTGGACGCAGAAAAAAATGGGGCGCAGTGGGCTACAAAAAATGATCCTCGAATTACTCGTATAGGGCTCTTTTTACGTCGCGCAAGAATCGATGAATTACCTCAATTACTATGCGTATTGAAAGGCGATATGAGTATGGTGGGGCCTCGTCCTGAAAGAGCTGTTTTTATTGAACAACTTCGTGAACAAGTGCCTTTTTATATTAGTCGATTAAAAATCAAACCTGGTTTGACTGGCTGGGCTC
>JAAYXQ010000184.1 GCA_012515825.1 Fibrobacter sp. | reverse complement strand
TTTGGGTTGACTTCATAAATTTTTGGAGCGTTTGGAACGTATAGGTGCTTTATATATGAGTGACTTTAACGAATCTCTTTATTTTCGTGACTTAAATAGATATCCAACTCTTACACCTCAAGAGGAAGCTGTTTTACTCACGATCATCAAAAAAAATGAATCTGAAGAGATTCGTAACTCTGCTTTGCAGCGTTTGATTCGAGGTAATCTTCGTTTTGTAGTGAGTGTTGCAAGGAAATATCAAGGCCGTGGTCTTTCTTTACTTGATTTAATTAACGAAGGGAATTTGGGCCTTTTTAAAGCAGCTAAGCGTTTTGATATGGAAAAAGACGTTAAGTTCATTTCATACGCTGTTTGGTGGATTCGTCAATCCATTCAAAAAGCTCTTTTTGAACAAGTAGGTGCCGTTCGAATTCCTCCTAATAAATTAGCCCTAGTCAATCGTTTTAAAAGAGCTCTTGTTCAAAATGGGGGCGATTATGAATCCACTATTGCTCTAGAAGAATTTGCATCCTGCGAACGCGATATTGTGGAAGTCATGGAAAAAATAGTTGATATCTCTCTTGATGCTCCTATTGGCGATGATAGCTCCTCTGGAGGCGATTCTGTCAGTACTTTAATGGATGTTCTTGGCTCAGAGGGAAATCAAGAAGACGAACTTGAACGCGAAGAACGCCGCAAACTAATTCAGGAAACTCTTTCTTCTCTTCCTCAACGTGAAGAAGAAATATTGCGAATGTTTTATGGCTTAGATTCTATTGAAGACACCACATTAAAAGATATTGGTGAAGACTTAAAATTAAGTCGGGAACGCGTACGACAGATCAAAAATAAAACATTGAGAAAACTTCAGAAAAGTAAAGAGAATAAAGAAAAGCTGGCTGACTTTTTGGAGAGCTAATGCGAGTTTCTTCATCTCAGGCTCGTACCGCGGCTAAATTTTTCTTGACCTTAACGGGTGGCGTTTTACTTGCTTATTTCCTTTATTTCGGCTATCAAAAATTTGGACCATCAAAGATTGTTTTAGAGGGCGTTTCTTTTGGGCCTCCAGCAGGTACGGTTTTGGTCAGGGGAGATGTTCCTAACCTAGAGGTTGGTTTTGATCAATTGCCTTTTTCTACTCGTGATGAAGTGCGTCGAGCTTTTGATTTAATGCTACAAGGTGGATCAAAACAAGCCATAGAAATCTTTGATGCTATTTTAATTTCTTATCCAGAACTTTTCATGGTGGAGTGGGGTGTCCTACATGTCTTATGGGAGTCGGATTCTCTTTCCTCAAATGAGCTATTGCGACTCGAACATTTGATTCGCAGCGTGAAGAAAAAAGCAACTAGCGCTTCTCTTGATTTATACATTGATAGTCGTGAAGCTTATCGTTTAGGGAGTTTACCTCTAGCTCTGGATCTTGCTCGAAAGGCCACTGAAAAAGGAGCCTCTTTTCCTGATTTCCGTTTGTGGTATGGTGAACTCTTACAAGAGGTCAATAGATTATCGCAAGCGATCGGTGAAACGCGAGTGGCGATTGGTTTAACCAAAGGGACTTCCCAAAAAGCATATGAAAATCTCGCCTTACTTTATCATCAACAGGGCAATTTAGATAGTTGTACCTCTGTGATTGAGTATGCATTAACCAAGTATCCTGCAGACACGAAGCTTTTACTTCTACAAGGTTATTTAAGCGAGTATAACGGATCTTTTGATATGGCTGAAAAAAACTATCAGCGAATTCTAGCTTTAAATCCAAATTATAAGGAAGCACAAGCGGCATTAAATACTTTAGGAGAAAAATCTCCTCCAGCTCATTCCTCTAGTGCTCGAATTACCCCCAGAGATAAAGCTCAATTAGCTTATGATATTTTAGAACCATTAGTTGCGACTTATCCAGAGAATTTACCGCTACGGGAAGCACTTGGCTTAGCTTATTTGAAAGGGCGCTCTTTTGATAAGGCAAAACAACAGTTTAAGGAAATTCAAACAAAAGATCCTGAATACCCTGAAATTCAACTGCGTTTACAAGAAGCCTCTGTGACCTCTTTACGTTCAGAAAATGATGGTGCTTTAACGGAAAGCTTAAATCGAGTGATGGATAGTATTCGCACCACGATGCCTTCTAGTAAGCATGACTTTAGCACCATGCTAGGTCATTATTTAGTTCGCTATGGTGCTTCGCCAAAAGAATTTTTCACTCAGTATGCTGTGACTAATTTTAAAGAAATTAAAAAAAATACTTGGCAAGAATCTTTCTATGAACCTCCTTATTATCATCAGTATACAGTTCTATTTAGTAAAACAAATCAATTCTATGGCGTGCACGTTTTAGTTATTGATTCTTCTGGTAATTCCAATCATTTAGGCTCTGCTCCAGATATCTATAATAGGCTTTTGAAACAAAATTCACGTATTTCAGGCATAGGAATAGGCACTGGAGAAACGGATTGTAATGGGACTGTTATAGATGCTGCTGTTTGGGAAACTCTTGATAATTTTGAAATTCTTGCACGCTATGTTTCAAAACCTTCAGAAGTTAGAATGATGCGCCTAGATAAAAAACAGATTTCTGATAAAATGAAACTTTGTGATTATTTGTCTTATTTGAATAAATATTAAGGTCTTCTTTTTTGTATTTTCCTGTTATGCGTTCTTTTTTACATCATTACTTATGGATTTTAGTTAGCCTTTTCATGGCAGTCTTTTTTCAAGGCTGTACATGTTGTGCTTATTTAAATCACATGTTTAATGCGGAACGCGCATTCGAGGAAGCTTCTGATTTAAGAACCGCTAGACTTGATAGTATTCCAGGAGATTCTTCTCTACCAACGATGGAAGAACGAAAAAGATACGATCGAGTAATAGAAAAGGGGTCTCGTGTTTTAGAACGTTTTCCTAAAAATAAAAAACGGACTGCCGAAGCTGTTTTTTTAATGGGAGAGTCTTTTCGTCATAAGCAAGAGTGGAATAAGGCAATCACAAAATATGATGAGTTTGAACGCTATTTCGCAGATCACGATTCTATGCCTGTGATTCAGTATCAGCGGGCTTATTGTCTTTATCGTAATGGGGAATACAATATAAGCCGTTTCGCTTTGGAACCTGTTTTAGAAGCAGGCAAATCACATCCTTATTATTACGAAGGACAAAATCTATTGTCTTTACTTCAAGAAAAATCAGACATGCCCAATGAAGCTATTGCAGCGCTCGAAAACATGCTTGCAGATACGCTTGGCACTCCTTATATGAGGGCGAAAATACACTTTCGATTAGCTGGCTTATATTTTAAGATTGAAAATTGGGCAAAAGCAAGAGAACATTATTTAGCGAAAGAAATTAAAGAACTAACGGTTAGAGAAAAAATGACGGCCTCTATTCAAGCGGCTGAGTGTTTAGTCAATCAAAAAGAGTATCTGCCTGCAGCAGAAGAATATAAAAAGCTAATGGTGGAAAAAGATTATGAAGAAAGCCTGCCTGAATTCATTGTTCGTTGTGGTGAATTATTGAAACTGGGTGATAAAATTGATGAGGCGCGTAGTGCTTTTCGTAAGGCAATACATGATTACCCAAGAACCGATTATACTGCGAGAAGTTATTTCCATTTAGGGGATGATGAGCAAGTGCGTAAGCGTGCTTATGAACAAGCTCTTATCTATTATGACAGTAGTTTTGTATCAAGACCAAGTAGTACTTGGGGACGCGATAGTCGAGAACGACGAGATGCGTTAAGACGAATGCTTGCTTTACAAAATGCAAATGAAAAAATAAAAACAGATACTGTTGAAACTACTCAAAAGAGATTTTTTGATAGTGAGTTTCAGATTGCAGAATTGTTTTTATTTAAGCTATCCGAAGTAGATAGTGCTATTCAACGCTTAAATGATATTATTGTAAAGGCTGACGATAGTATTCAAGTGTTACGTGCTTCTTATGCTCGTGCGTTTATTTATGATGAATTTAAAAACGACCCCGATCAAGCTGAAATTCTTTATAAAGAAATAATTGAAAAGTACCCTAATACAGAATATGCTAAGCAGGCTCAAGTGAATTTAGGCATGAGAGTTACTGTCAAAACAAATGAAGACCTTGCTTATGAGCGCTTCCTAAAAGCAGAAAGTCTTTGGTTAGCGGCTGAAAATATTCCTCTTGAGAAAATGGCCGAAGTTGATTCTGCTTATCGACAAGCATTTACAGCATATGAGGCTCTTTATCAAGACTATCCAGAAACGCAATCAGGTATACAAGCCCTATTTATGAAGGGAATTTTTTATGAAATGAATCCTAATACAAAAGATAGTGCTGTATTTGTATTTAGGGAATTAAGATCTAAATATGGCCAAACGGCTTGGGGTAAAGAGGCCGATCGGCGCTTACAAACTAGAGTGACTATTACTGACGATGAACTAAAAAGATTACGTCAGCGTATTAAACAAAATGAAGAACATATTGAACGTTTGTCAAAACAGTATTACGAATCATTACAAGCGAAGAAAACAACGTCACCTACAGAAGAAGTAAAAACAAAAGAAGAAGAAATACTCGAAAACACATACAATAGCATGTATGATTTTGAGTAACGTTTTTTAATTCTTGTTTCGAAGTTCAATAAAACGAATGTTTCCCATAAAATCAGGGATAGCTCGGGTATAAGAAAGCCAAGGGTATTGAGAAATCTCATTTTTTAGAATTTCTTCTTGCTCAGAAGCGATTTCAAGCCAAATGACTGCTCCTAGCGCAAGTCTATTTTCAGTTTCTCTGAGAAGTCTACGAATGAGATCTAACCCATCTTCTCCGCCAAATAAAGCTAAAGCGGGATCAAAGAGACGAACTTCTTCTTGAAGGGATGCTTGATCTTTAAGTGGAATATAGGGGAGATTTGCCACAATCACATGAAGCTTGGATTCTGCAGGAAGAGCGGAAAGAAGATCTCCTTCAAAAAACGAAATTTTATCTTCTACTTCGTTTTGAGTGGCGTTGCTTATTGCAAGATCTAGAGCATCTTTCGAAATATCGACAGCAAAAATTTTAGCTGAAGGAATTTCCTTTGCAAGAGCAATGGCAATGGCGCCAGTTCCTGTGCCGATATCGGCAATCAGAGGCTCTTCTGGCAAAGAAGTTTCCTCTTTGACAAAATCTACCATCATTTCTGTTTCTGGCCTAGGAATTAAAGCCCTTTTATCACAATTAATTAAAAATCCACGAAATGACGTGTTTCCAATAATATGTTGTAGCGGTTCTCTTTTCGCTCTTCTGGCGACTAGAGGTCTTAAAATCGTAAGCTCATTTTCAGTGAGTGGACGATCGAAATTTAGGTATAAGTCCATGCGTTTCATTTTTAGGCCATGAGCTAAAATATATTGAGCATCTAGGCGCGCATCAGGGACTTTATTTTTCTTAAAGAATTCTGTAGTGACGTTTAAAATTTCAAGAACAGTACTCATACGCTAAACTTGCCTAATTTTTCTTGAGCATTAGCCATTTGTAGAGCGTCGATAATTTCTTGAATATTTCCAGTCATCACAGATTCTAAACTGTATAGAGTTAAATTAATACGGTGGTCTGTCAATCGATTTTGTGGGTAGTTATAAGTTCTTATTTTAGCAGAACGATCGCCAGTGCCTACAAGTGCTTTTCGACTAGCGGCTTCTTCTTGTTCTTTTTTTGAAATAGCAGCATCTAAAAGTTTAGAACGAAGCATATGCATGGCTTTGCTTCTGTTTTTTAACTGGCTTCGCTCTTCTTGACAACTCACAACAACACCTGTTGGAATATGAGTTAATCTTACAGCAGAATCTGTTTTGTTAATATGCTGGCCGCCTGCGCCGCTTGCACGATAAGTATCCATATGAATATCCGATTCTCGAATTTCCATATCGACTTCATCGGCTTCAGGAAGAATAGCTACTGTAGCTGCAGAAGTATGAACGCGTCCTTGGGTTTCTGTGTCTGGAATACGTTGCACGCGATGCACTCCGCTTTCAAACTTGAGAGTACCATAGACGGAATCGCCTTCAATAAAAGCAGAAATTTCTTTGAACCCACCAACGGTGCCTTCAGAAGCATTTAAAATGCTCATTCTCCAACCCATTCGATCGCAATAGCCTCGATACATTCTAAATAAATCGCCTGCAAATAAAGAGGATTCATCGCCTCCAGTACCACCTCTTATTTCAAGGGTGGCATTTCTATAATCCCAAGGCTCTTTAGGAACCATTAATATTTGAAGCTCTTCTGTAAGCTCGGCAATTTTGCTTTCTAGACTTTTTACTTCTTCTTTTGCACATTGATTCAGTTCTGGATCAGGATCGTTCAGAGCTAATTGCCATTCCGTAAGATCATTAGACATTTGAATAAATTCGCGCCCTTTGGTAGTCGCTTTTTCAATGCCTTTAAATGTTTTACGCAGACGAGTATAATTGGTTTGGTCTGCAATGACTTCTGGACGACTTAATTCAGATTCTAATTCTTCGTATTTTTGTATTAGTTTTAGGACTTTATCTTTCATCACCGCCTAATTTAGAAAAAAGAAATTTTAACTTTAAAACATGCAATGTGATTCCATAGGTGTTTTTCATACAGATTTTTCTTATAAATATGATGTAGCGCGTCAGGGTGTTTTTTTTCAGGGTCATCCTGGGATCATTACATTAAAATCTGGCTTTGATTTCGAACAAGCATTGCGGGATTTAGATGGTTTTGAGCGAATTTGGTTGATTTTTCAATTTCATCAAAATCAAGGCTGGAGACCTACAGCAAAGCCTCCTATTCCTCCTATAGATCGAGATCGTGTAGGCCTTTTTGCTTCGAGAAGTCCATATCGTCCAAATGCAATAGGGCTAAGTTGTGTCCGTTTATTGAAAATCAATGGCTTACATCTTTTTGTAGATGAATGTGATTTGCTAGATGATACTCCCATACTAGATATAAAACCCTACATTCCAAAAGTAGATTCGTTCCCTGATGCCAAAGCGGGTTGGGTGGATTTACAAGAATCCGTATTGTGGAAAATTGAATCGACATCTTTATTTCAAGAACAGCAGGATTGGATATTAAAGCAACTCTCTTGGAATATGGCCTCTTTTGCTCAGGTACAATTAAGTAGCTATCCTTTAGATGATACACGGAAAAGAGTCGTTAAAAAAAATAACGAAGCTAATGAAGCCATTCTGGCTTATCGGACATTTCGTATTTTATTTTCTTACAATGAAGAAAAAAAAGAAATTCTTCTAAAATCAATTGATAGTGGTTATACAAATGAAGAATTAACCTCAGAAGAAGATCAGTATAAAGATAAAGCGGTTCATCGATGTTTTAGAATGCTTTTTTATGACAAAAAATGTCAAAAACAAAATAAATCTATTTAAAAATAAAAAAGTGGCTAATTTGCAAAACAAAAAAAAGATTTTTACGATTAGATTAGCTTCTGCAAGTCTATCAAAAAAGTTTTGAAATTATATATTTAGAATGGTATAATTAAGGTTTTGTTAAATGATCTTCTCTTTTAATACATTCAAGAAAAAACTCTTTACGCGCTCCTTGGAATACGTTAGTATGAATGTTATGCGGTGTAAAATTTATTAGGAGCTAATCTATGAGTTTTGTTCATCTTCAAACGCATTCTGAGTTCTCGTTATTACGTTCTTCTTGTCGTATACATGAATTGCTTGCAGAAGCAATAAAGGATAATCAACCTGCAGTAGCTTTGACTGATCATGGCAACATGTTTGGTATTTTAGAATTTTATATGCAGGCTCGTTCATTAAATAAGAGCCGACAAAAAGAAGGCCTTCCTCCGATCAAAGCTCTTTTAGGCTCTCATATTTATGTAGCAACTTCAACTTCGATGACAAAAGAGGAACAGGGGTATCAGCGGTTAACATTAATTGCAAAAACAAACGAAGGCTATCGGAATCTCTTAAAGATTGTTAGTTATTGCTATGAAGATGCTGAACAGTGGAGTGAAGTCCCTGCAGTTCCTTTGGAATTCATTCGTGAAAAATCAAAAGGCTTAATCGCTTTAGCGGGAGACTTTTTTAGCCGTTTTGGCTCGGATGTTTTAAATCAAAAAGAAGATATTGCAAATCAATATTTAACGGATTTGTGTTCTATTTTTGATTCAGAGAGTTTATTCTTTATTGTACAAGATCAAGAAATTGAAGGGCAAAAAAAAGTCAATGCTTTTATAGCACAAGCGTCTCGCGATCTTCATCGCGGGCTTGTCGCTGTGAATAATGTTCATTACATTGAAAAAGGGGATGCTCCTGCTCACAAGGTCTTACGCTGTATAGCTCTTGCGGAAAAACTTCAGAATTTCAGTGATCCTTTGTTCCCAACAGATAAATTCTACTTCAAAACAACGGAAGAAATGGTCTCTGCTTTTAAAGAGTATCCTGAAGCGATTGAAAACACTGTTAAAATTGCAGAGCAATGTGATATTACTATCCAAACTGATTGTGGCGACCAATTCTGGCCGCAGTTTAAGTTCCCTGATGAGTTTAAAGATTCTGATGACTATTTAGGTTACCTTTGTAGACAAAAGGTATCCAATCGATATCCAGAGGTAACGCCAGAAGTTCAAGAACGCATGGAAACAGAGCTTGCTTGTATTCGAGAAATGAAAGTCGCGGGCTACCTTCTAATTGTGTGGGATTTTATAAACTGGTCTCGCGAGAATGGAATTCCAGTTGGGCCTGGGCGTGGTTCTGCAGCTGGTTCTATTGTCACCTATATTATCGGAATTACAGATATAGATCCTCTTCGGTTTGACTTACTTTTCGAACGCTTCTTGAATCCAGAACGTGTAAGCATGCCTGATATTGATACAGACTTTTCCGATCGAGATCGAGCTCGTGTGATTGAGTATGTTTCGGATCAATACGGTAAAGAGTGCGTAACGCAAATTGTAACTTATGGCGCCTTAAAAATGAAAGCCGTTATCAATGATGTTGGCCGTGTTTTAGGTATTCCCATTTCTGATGTGCGAGCGATTACAAAACTATTGCCATTAGATTTAGGTGCAACACTGGAGATGGCCAAAACGGGAAAAAATAAAAAAGGGGCTCCTTTAGAAGGGTATAATCCTGGGCCATTAAACGAACTTATTGAATCAAGGCAAAACTATCGGGATTTGTGGAATTACTCCGAAAAGCTAGAGAATCTCTCAAGGCAAACAGGTGTTCATGCGGCAGCGGTGATTATTGCTCCAGTGGCCATGTCTGATTTAGCTCCTCTTTTTAGAGCTCGCAAAGAAGATACGCCTGTGATCATGTACGACAAGCATTACGCTGAAGATATCGGTCTATTAAAAATGGACTTTTTGGGTCTTCGAAACTTATCCATTATTCAAGACGCTGTTGCTTTAATTAAACAGACCAGAAATGTCGATTTAGAGATTGGCCGTATTCCTTTAGATGATGCTAAAACTTTTGATTTATTAAGTAAAGGATTAACGGTAGGCGTTTTTCAATTTGAATCTCCAGGAATGCGAGAGTACCTTCGGAAATTGATTCCTGAACGTATTGAAGATTTAATTGCGATGAATGCTCTTTATCGCCCAGGACCAATTGAACAAATTCCTCATTACATTGCTCGAAAACGAGGCGAAGAACCTGTTGACTGCTATCACGAAGATTTAGAGCCTATTCTAAGTGAAACTTATGGCGTGATCGTTTATCAAGAACAGGTGATGCGTATCGCTCAAAAATTAGGCGGCTATTCGCTTGGTGGCGCTGATATTATTCGTCGAATTATGGCAAAAAAGAAGCCTGAAGAAATGACGAAATTAGAGCCTGAATTTATGAATAAGTGCTTAGAGCGTGGTTATAAAGCTTCTTTAGTTAAAGAAATTTGGAAAGTATTATTGCCCTTCTGTGGTTATGCTTTTAATAAAAGTCATGCGGCTGCCTATGCTTATGTGGCATATCAAACGGCCTACTTAAAAGCAAATTATGGCCCTGAATTTATGGCCGCTTCGATGACTTCAGAAATATCAAAGACAGAAAATATTGTGAGTCTCTTAAAAGAATGTTCTAAAATGGACATACCTTATTTAGGGCCAAACATTAATTCTTCATTTGCAACATTTTCTGTAGATGAGCAGGGTCGAATATTATATGGATTAGCAGGCATAAAAAATGTGGGTATTTCCATAGTCGAAGACATTGTTGAAGAGCGAACGTTACATGGAGAATACAAGGATATTTTTGATCTTTGTAAGCGCCTATTAAATTACCAGGCTTCTTTAAATGAAAAAAAATCGCCTTTAAGTAAAAAAGTGCTAGAAAGTCTTGTGATGTCAGGGGCTTTGGATGAGTTTCCTGGAAGTCGTTCCGCATTGCTTGCAACGATTGACAAGGCCATTGAAGTCGCTAATCGTTATCGTCAAAATATAGATTGTGGTCAGGTCTCTATATTTGATTTAGGAGATAATGACACTTGTATCCATACAGCAGAAGAATTAGAAGATGCTGAAGAATGGACTTATATCGAATTATTAAATAAGGAAAAAGATGTCCTTGGAATGTTTATCTCGGGGCATCCTTTAGAAGAATATCGCCCAGAACTACAAGGCTTTACTACATGCAGTTTAGCAGAAAGCGAGATTAATAATTCAGGATTACTTAAAAAAAGTATTACCATTGGTGGCGTGATCACTAAAATGCGTTCTTTTGAAACAAGACGCGGAGATACCCTTGGCTCGGGGATAATTCAAGATTTTCAAGGCGAAATTGCATTGTTTTTAACTTCTGATAAATGGGAAGCTTTCCGAGATCGTGTTTCGATTGATGACCGTGTTTTAGTGCAGGGCGTCCTTGAAATGCAACGAGATGATAAGGGCCTACAAGTGGTTGTTGAAAAAATTGTGCCTTTAGAAACGGTTCGTCAAAAATGGGTCAAGTTTTTACACGTTTCCTTTTCATCACTTGCCATCACGGAAGAAACACTTAGTCTCTTAAATGAAAAATTAAAAAGCTATGAACCATTCCCTGGTGAATCCTCTTGTCAACTGATATTTCATATTGAATCCCTTTCTGGATATGAGCATGCTTTAGTGGCCAAAAAAATTCGTTTTAAATACGAACAAGAATTACTTGTTTGGTTAAAAAAAGATTTTGGTGTAACAGATGTATGGGTGTCAAATAAAAATCGAAGCTGATTTATGAAACTCATCAAAAATAGAGCTCCTAAAAATAAATCGATGCAAAATATGGAACATCTGAATCAGAATAAAAAGTTCGTATTTTTTTGTGCTGGAGAAGATTCTGGTGATATTTTAGGAGCAGAAGCTGTTTCTGCGATGAACCTTTGGGGTGTTGAAGCAATTGGTGTAGGTGGCCCTCGCATGCAAAAAGAGGGCTTGAAACAAATGGCGTGTTTTGATGATTTTGCCATAAGTGGATTTAAAGATGTATTAACTCATTATTTCCAATTACATCGTTCTTTTGTTTTATTAAAAAAAATATTAGAATGTCCTAATTGTATTGCTGTTGTTCTTATCGATTACCCTGGTTTTAATATGAGGTTGGTGGAACTTTCTAAAAAGTATTCCAAACCTATCTTATATATTGCCCCTCCTCAAATATGGGCATGGAAATCCAAACGAGCCTATTCTCTACAAGATGTGACTTTAGGTGTTTTATACGATTTTGAACGAGAGGCTTATAAAAAATTTGATTGCCCTTCATTAAAAATAGAAAATCCATTTTTACAAGGTGCTGTTTCTTTAATGAAGGAAAAACCGAATAAAGGGAGTGACTTTTTATTCCTTCCAGGAAGTAGGCGCCATCAATTGCATCGAAACATGCCTTTATACATAAGAATTGCAAAACAATTGAAGAAAAAAAATCCAAATCTACAGATTAAATTTCTGGCTTCAAGAACAAGTCTCCTCAAAGAAATAAAAAAATGGAATTTTGATTTTGAACAAATGGTGGTTCCTGAAAATAGCGTAGAACGTGCAGCCTTATTTTCTAAAGCTCAGGGGGTAATCGCTACTCCTGGATCGGGTATTTTAGAAGCGTCTCTTGTGGGAACGAAGGCTTTGGCATGTTCAAGGATAGACCCGCTTACCTATGTTCTTGGTTCTATATTAGTTCGAACCCCATTTTTTACTTTACCAAATCTATTATTATCAAAAAGAATTGTCCCTGAATTTCTAAGTCTAGTTTCTTTCTTTTATAAAAAAGAAGTGTTGTCTATAGTAAAAGAATTAGAAGAATTAGAAAAAGAAGACTTTTATTCTAATGCGATGGCTCTTCATAAAACATGTGAGGGAGAGTCCATAAAATGCTTATCGCTTGAATTTCTTATGAATGTCCTCAATAGGGATTCGAAGTAGAGTCGGCTTTCCATAAGGTGAAATTAAAGGCTCTTCTGTCTGCAATAGCTGATTGACTAAAGAAGCCATTTCTTCACCACTTAGTTTTTCATTAGCCCGATAAGCTGTTGTAGATGCCCAAGCTTTGGCCGTTGCATCTAACGGCACTTTTGAAGATGGAGAATCTTCTTGTAGCGAATCTAAAAACTCATGAATACATTTTTCTGCGCGAGAAAAAGAAAGTCCACTTGGAATGCCTCGAATCTGATACGTATCTCCACCAAAAGGTTCAAGGTAAAAGCCAAGCTTTTTTAAATCAGGTAGGATTTCAACTAAAAGCGATTTTTCCACTTTACTCAGTTCAATTAATTCAGGAAACAAAAGTTCTTGAGAATTTATCATGTTATTTGAGCTTAGTGTTTTAAGCGCCTGTTCATATAAAATGCGAGCGTGTGCAGCACTTTGATCAATGAGTAAAAGCCCTTCCATATCTTGACAAACAATGTATGTTTCAGCAAGCTGTAAAAAAGAGGGGGTACTATACAAGGGAGCTTTTTCTGGTATCTCAAAAGACTTTTGAGATAGAGGTATTATTTTTCCAAATTCAGGAAGAGAAAATAAATCTTGAACTAAGGCTTCTTTAGGAGGATTTGGTTTTGCTTGAAAATTTCGCTTTAGAGTATCATTACTGATTTCGTTATTAAAAGAAGGCCATTTTTTTTCAGGCTCTTGAACGGTGCTTGTATAGGAACAGTCATTTAAGTGAATTATGGGGGCTCCACAAGCAGCGGATTCTTCTTGAAGTTTATTTCGAATGGCTCTATGTACTGTCGAATAAATGGCACTATCATTTACAAATCGGACTTCTTTTTTAGCAGGATGAACGTTTACATCAAAATCCATATCGGGCATATCTAAGAATAAGACACTTGTAGGAGAAATTAATTTCCCGTATGGTTCATATGCTTTTTGAACAGCCTTAATTACAGCAGGATTCCAAATAGGACGGTTTTTCAAATATAAGAAGTGACGATTCTTTTTCCCGTTTTGCATTTCTGAAGGAGAAATAAAGCCCGTGATAGAGATGTTATTCTCAAAATAGTCTAAGGGAATTAATTTTTTTGCAATTCCAGTGCCTATGGTCTCTGCAAGACGACTTCTTAAATCTCCTTCAACACCAGTAAAAACTTCTTTAGACCCGTTTCTATATTCAAAACGAATTTCAGGATGAGCGATAGCAATTCTTACGATCACATCTAAAATTCGGGTTGATTCTGCTGATTCGCTACTTAGAAAATTACGCCTAACAGGGGTGTTAAAAAACAGATCTTCGATGACAAAAGATGTGCCTTGAGGAGCACTAATTTCTTCAGTTTTTTTTAAATCGCCAGATTGAATCTCAACTTTCTGAGCGCATGGGGCATCTTTCGTTTTAGAAATAATGGTCATTTTAGAAATAGCGGCAATGGATGCCACTGCTTCCCCTCTAAAACCGTTTGTTCTTAAATGGAATAAATCGTCAGCGGAGCTTAATTTTGACGTTGTATGTCTTAAAAAACACAATTTAAGATCTTCTGGAGACATTCCTTCTCCATTATCGGTAATTGTGATTTTTTTCTTACCACCTTCTTCAATTTGTACTCTAATAAAGGTACTTCCTGCATCTAATGCGTTTTCAATCAATTCTTTAACTACTGAGGCTGGTCGTTCTATAACCTCACCAGCAGCAATCTTATTGATGATTTCGTCGCTTAAAATGTGAATTTTGGCGGTTTTCATGCCGAAAATATAGACAAAACTGTCAGAAGGCTACCTTTTTTTATAGAAATTGTTAAATTAAACTATATAAAATTACTTGTTTTTTGTTTACAATTTTAATACATACAAGTACGAGTGACGGGAATTCCTAAAAATGAGGAATATGGTAATGGTTACAAACTTATTGCTTCGAATTGTCCATATAGAACTTCTTTCGTCGTATTCAACGAAGGATATACTCGATTTAATTCGTATGGATTCCAGATTCCCGTCGAATTTACTCGATTCTATATGGTTTGAAGAAGGCGTTTTTGAGCGAGAACAACATCGTATCTATCTAGATGCATTAACAGAATGGCTTTTTTCCAGGGGAATTAATCCTGAACAGTTTATTGAGAATATGTTTAGTCGTTTTACCTCTTCTGAATATATGTCTTCACGAATTATTCTTCGTTCTTATCTACCATTTGTTCCAAAATTCTACGAAACAGATGATGTCCGTCGTTTAAGTTTGGAAACTCTCCCCGATCGCCAGTCACTGATTGAAGGGGCTCAAGTTATTTTTAATGATCCAGTGGAAAATGTTCGTAATGATATCATGATATATCGTTGTGAAGAAAAAGATAAGCTTGCTTCTCATTATATGCCTTGGATAGAGGCTTTAGTTCGCTATGCTCCAGCTTTTTTAACTTGCCCTCCATATGAATCTATTCAGACGCTTTGTTTTCAAAATACAGTTGCAGAAGTGCTTGCTAAGCACAATATGCCAATACTCATTGATAATAAAACGGTCTTATTACATGGCCGAGTGATTGGGCACGTAGTTCCTTTTTCTGAAGCCATTGAAAAATATGGTCTTTCTTGGAGTAATACGCAAGAAACTTCTATACCATGCATCAGAATAGATGATGATGTTACAGAATCTAATTCTGGAACTATTTTATTAAAAAGAGGCGCCTATTATGGTGCTCCAGCGAATATTGTTAAAATCTCTTATCAAGCGGGAGTGACTCACCCAGATCCTTTTGCTAAATTGATGAGTTCTCTTGTACGCCAAGAATTTGATGTTTGGCAGCCTGTTCAAAAAGCACATGAAGCACTTCTGAATGCAGCCAATGATTCTGTGGTAATTACTTACTATAAGAGTGACGATTCCATTTCTGTAAACGATCATCATTTAATGCGTAATGTACCAGCACGCATTTTGCGTAACTTACTTCGTGAATACACAGCTACGGGTCGTGAAGAATACGAAAATAGAGAGTTCAAAAGAGATCCAGAAATCTGTATGGATCCTTTAAGGCCAAACTTTGAAAGTCGCCTAAACCGTGTTGTAGCTCACGTGGAAAAGGTTTCGAAGTATTTTGAAATACAGCGTCATCGCCGAGGCGGTTTCCGTTTCAAACCAAATTGCAGAATAGTATTTAAAGA